>DAOTTV010000188.1:0-3442 GCA_034437755.1 Anaerolineae bacterium
TATACAGGTTACACGAATCTGCGGTGCCTGTAAAGTATTTCTGTTTAATTTTTGTTTAAATTCCTGTAAATCGCGTAACATTCATCAAGCAGTCACTGTTTAGTACAATTAATCCAACTAGTAACTACAACACCTTCGCCAAAATAAAAAACGGTCACTCCACATCATTTCAAAATTGGCGAACATATTGTTAACCATAAATGTGGCGGACGACAATTTAACCCGTGGTGACCGCAAAATTTGCTGTCCCCGTTACTATGTGAGTATACCAAAAAGGTACGACTAAAAACTAACGTGGTCGCGTCTCGCGATAGCCCCCATCCCCTCGGCTTTGATAGAATACAGCTATCGCTTATACACAAGAGGAGGCATCGACGGATCATGCGCTATCTAGCTCGCTATCTCATCATGCGTTTAATGCACTGGCGCCTGCGCGAAATCGCACTAGTTGCCGAGTACGCCGCTATCGTGGTCTACTTCGGTTATCTCTGGTACACTGCCACGCCCGAAGAAACAGTGATGCGCGCTACCTACATCGGTAATCTCATCTTCGCTCAGTTTTTAGCGCAGTTGATCACGGTGTTCATAGGCGTACAAATTGCCGATCAGACCGCCCGCCTCAGAAATCTGGCAATCATCGCGACCTACGGTAGTTTCGGCGTATGGCTAGTGCTGGATTTTACCCAGAGTCTCATCGTCGCGATGATCTGGATTGTGTCGATCGCGCTTGCCTTGCTCAACAATCATGAGAACACCCTCAGCAGTGCCATCGTGCGCGGCATCTGGTTGATGTCCGCTGGCTTTTTAGTCGCGTTGGTCGGCAGCATGATGGGCATCGCCGAAGATGCACTCTTATCGATCAATCTTGGCACAGTCGCCGGTTGGGGACTGCTGTATTACGGTGGTCTCGTCACTGTCCACATTGCCGAGCGCACCCTGCCTCCACCTGCCGACGACCCCGAACCCACACAATCTTGAGGAGATAAAGCCGAAACTATGATTTCACAAGCGTATGTTATGTTGATCCGCATTGCCGCCGGCTCCGGTCATGACGAAAGCCATTTATGCTGACATTAGACCATTTGCCCACACCTGCCACGCGCAACATCGCCGTTCATCTGCACCCCGCCGCCGAGCGCAACATCAAGAGCGGGCATCCGTGGCTGTACGAGAGCGGCATCGCCAAGCAGAGCAAAAGCGGTCAGGCAGGTGATATTGCCGTGCTGTTCGACCGCAAGCGTCGTTTTCTAGCCGTCGGCTTATACGATCCGACTTCGCCGATACGTGTCAAAGTCCTGCATCATCATGACCCCGCGACGATCAATCAAGCCTTCTTCGAGTCGCGGTTGCGTGCCGCCATCCAGCACCGCGCCCCCCTCGCCCAAACCGAGACCACCGGCTACCGCCTCGTCTACGGTGAGAGCGACGGCTTGCCGGGGCTGATTCTCGATCGATATGCCGATACGCTGGTACTCAAGCTCTACACCCGCGCCTGGTTGCCACACCTGCGCGTCGTTCTCGCCGCGTTACAGGCCGTTTACCGCTTTCAACGGCTCGTTCTACGCTTGAGTCGCGGGATGCAAGCCGACGCGAGCTACGGGTTATACGATGGACAGATGCTAGCTGGCACTGTCCCAGATGCGCCGCTTCGCTTCATGGAAAACGGCTTGCACTTTCAAGCGGATGTGATTCACGGGCATAAGACGGGCTTCTTCTTCGATCAACGTGATAATCGGGCACGGGTGGCAAAATACGCAAACGGGCACAGCACACTGGACGTATTCGCCTACAACGGGGGCTTTTCGGTATATGCGGCATCCGGCGGTGCTGAGCGCGTTCTCAGTCTGGACATCAGCGAGCCGGCTCTGCTGGATGCACAAGCGAATATGCGCCTCAATCGTGATCGTCCAGCGGTGGCAGATTGCCAGCATACGATCATGGTGGCGGATGCCTTCGACGGCTTACAGGCATTAGCGGCAGATGGACAGCAGTTCGGCTTAGTCGTGGTTGACCCGCCCGCATTCGCCAAAAGCCAGAGCGATGTCGATGGCGCACTCGCGGCTTATCGCCGCCTGACACAACGGGCGCTGAAGGTCGTCGCGCCGGCTGGCACGCTGGTGATGGCATCCTGTAGCAGTCGTGTGCCAGCCGATGATTTCTTCACCCTTGTACATGAAACAGCGGCACAAGCCGGATCGCCCTTGCACGAGATCGACCGCACCCAACACGCGCTCGACCATCCGCTTCGTGATACCTTCCCTGAAGGGGCGTACCTCAAGTGTTTATTCGCGCGGGCATAGCACTATCGGCAGACAAGCCTTGCACGCGGATCGACAATCCCCCTAATCTCTGGGTATTGTTGCTCAGCGATCACTCATTTTATACTGGTCATGACTGAATAATTTGGGGAAAACAGCACTTATGGATAATTCTATTCTCAATGATTTGAACAGTGTCGATCCAGAAATTCGCAAGCGAGGGATCAAAGCCCTCGTCAAAAGCGGTGATGCGAATGCCATGCGCTATCTCGCATCTTTGTACAAGAAAGACCCCGACCCCGACGTGCGCGACTTAGCCTTGAAGGGCGGCAAGCACCTGCAACAGCAGGCGGCAAACGCACCATCACAAGCAGAGGCATCGACCAGCGACGCGACCGACGACGATTACGTGACGGACGATGCCGGAACATCGCTCTACAAAGAAGATGATAGCGTCTACGATAGTAGTCGGATGAACGAACCGGTACGCTTCAGTAGCACCAGCGATGGTGAGTTCAACAAGATAGGCGCGATGATGGATGCCCCCGAAAAACCCAAGCGCAAAATGGAAGATGTGATCGAGAAAGAGAAGCGAAGCGAGACCGATGCTTCGTGGGGCGATGCTATCTTCGATGTATCTATCTATGGTTTATTCCAGGGAGCAATTACGTTCTTATTCCTCGTTATTATGATCGTCGCCGCCCAAAATCTGATCACGGCTTTCGGCATTGCGTTTGACGATGTCGCCGCCGCCAACGAAGTCAACCGCTTCATCGGTAGCATCGGCATCGGGTTTACCCTGCTGTACTCGCTGGCGATGGTCATCAGCAGTGTGGTTGGCTTGATGATTACATCGGGCTTCATCCACCTCGCGGCACAGATCCTCGGCGGTAAGGGTAGTTTTTCCGGCTTGTTGAAGCATATCACCATCCCCACCTTGATCTATTCGATCGTCACATCTGCCATCGGCGGGATTACGATGTTCGTCGCTTTTAGGAGCTTGCCCTCGGTAGAAGAACTGCGGCAAATGCAAGACATGACCGATAGCCAGATCGAAGCGCAGTTGCAAGCGGCGAATTTTTACGCCAATCTCAACAGCGCACAGGGCTTATCGGCATTGATTGCACTAGCATTCATATTGTATTTGGGGTATCTCGTCGGCAAGAACTATCGCTTCGGCATGG
>DAOTTV010000189.1:0-30390 GCA_034437755.1 Anaerolineae bacterium
GCGGGCGGCGCAATGCAAATCAAGCGTGCCGATTGTGCCGAAGGGATACTGACGCACGCCGTGTTCGTCTAGCAGGCGCACATCCCACACCAGCGTGTTACGGGGTACATAAGGCTGTAGCCCAAAGACGTACTCCAGCAAGACCGCGATCGGCGCAAGCCCCGTCCACCCGACAAAATCGGGCTTGGCGGGGTTACCTTTGGCGCTGGTCTCCGGCGCGTAGTTCTCCCACAACGTGCCGGTTTCTGCATAGACATCGACCACGTTTTGCAGGTGATTGCACGCGATCTCATGCGCGAGATCGTATTCACCGACGTGCGTCAAGCCACGCAGTACCATGTAATTCGTCGGTGACCAGACACCGCCAAGCCAGTATTCGCCATCGGCGCGATATTGCGGATGGTCGGCAGAGAGCGAGGGCACACGATGCGGACGGTTGAAGCGTTCAGTGCTACGCAAATGATCGACAAAGCGCGGCAGGCGATTAGACGGGACAATATCCGCCAGCAATGCCCAGTATGCGCCGATCGTTTTGGTCTGTGTCCAGGTGCCATCGCGCGTCAGATCGTAATAGAAGGCGCTGTAATCATCCCACATTAGTTTGTTGATGTAGCGCCGCAGATAAGCAATTTCGCCTTCGAGATCGCGCACATCCTGCTGCCGCTTGAGGACATCCGCCATATCGAGCAGGAGACTCGCGGATAGAATCTGTTGCATGTTGATATCAACCCACGTTTGATGCCCGTGGCTGTGGATTTGCTCACGTCGTCCGCCGGCGACACGCGGTTGATTATCCATGCCACTGCCCAATCCACTCGTCCAGTAACTGCCATCGCGCCAGGTGCGATACTCGCGCAACCACTGATGATAGGCGACAAGCGGCGCGAAGACTTGCTCTAGGCGTTGGCGATCACCAAATTGTTGATAATAAATCCATTCAGCCCATGCCAGCAGATTAGGGCCGGTGCTGACTGTATCGAAACGGAAGAACTTGTCGCGTCCGGTCTCATAGCTGATCTCGCGACAGATGAAACCGTCGGGGTGTTGCTTGGCATAGAAGTTATCGAGCGTGCCGATGAAGTTAAACATATGATGGGCATAGCGTGCAAACAACATCATGAAGACGCTATCCCACATGAAGATACAATCGTTAAAGGCTGTGTCGATGAAGGGCGAGATGAAGCCCGTCCCCGCCTTTGGATTGCGAATATTGCTGAACGCGAGTTCCCACGCTGTCCAGTAACAATCGATTTCACGCGGGTGATTCGCCCAGTAGGGTTGTGGCAGGCGATCTTTAATCGCTGTGAATTGTGGCAGGTCAACCGTCTGCATCGCCGCCTCACGGAAGTGATTGTCATAGACGAAAGGGTTATCGACGTAAATATCATACGTGTGATGGATGTTATCAAAATGTCCGTCAGTCATAGGCACTCGCAATACTTGGCATGTGTCAATAACAGGTTATGATAACCAATCTCCAGCGACAATCATAGATGGCGGTGGCGGTCTACTCGCTGATGTAACCAGCATCCAGCATGTATTGGATGATCTGGTAGGCGCAATCTTCGGGCGTATCATCGACAGTATTCAGGCGTATCTCTGGCGAAAGTGGCGGTTCGTAGGGATCATCAATGCCGGTGAAGTATTTGATCTCGCCACGCCGCGCCCGCGCATACAAGCCTTTGGTATCCCGCGCTTCGCACACGTCAAGCGGGGTATCGACGTAGACTTCGATGTAATTGTTGCCAATCATATTACGGACATCGCGACGTGTCGCCCGATAGGGACTGATCGCCGCACACAGCACCAAGCCACCATGCCGCACGATCTCACCGGCGACAAACCCAATGCGGCGCACGTTGGTATCGCGATCACCCTTGCTGAAGCCCAGCCCTTTCGATAAGTGCGTGCGGACAATATCGCCATCGAGCAAAGTTGCCTGCCTTCCATATTGCGGTAATAAAACAGCTAATATCTCAGCGATGGTTGATTTACCCGCGCCGCTCAAGCCAGTGAACCACACGCACATCCCTTGTTGATGGCGCAGGGGATATGACTCCAATAGCAATTCCGCGACTTCAGGACGGGCATACCACGCGGGCAATTGTGCGCCTTTGTTGAGATAATCGCGGCGGGCGAGCGTGCCACTGACTTCGATCGGGTCGGCCGCTTGTGGAACGTGTGCGCGTTCGTCAAAGCGATCGCTGTGTGGCAGGTAGACCATCTCACGGAAGGGGACAACCGCGACCCCAACTTCTGCGGCGTAGGTCTGCGCGAGTTCTTGCGCGGCGTATGGTGCATAAAAACCGTCCTCGCCATCATCAATGCTGGCATAATCCGGCCCGATAATCATGTGTGTCGCGCCGAAGTTGCGATGAATGATCGTGTGCCACAGGGCTTCACGGGGGCCTGCCAGCCGCATCGCCAGCGGTAAGAGCGATAGCAGAGCGCGTTGGGGGTCGTAGTAATAATCGAAGAGCGTCTTGATCGCCCGCACACGGGTATAGTGGTCGATGTCACCGATGCGCGTCATGCCGACGACGGGATGCAGTAAGAGCGCGGCGGATAGATCATCCATTGCCCGCCGCATCATCTCTTCATGCACGCGATGGACGAGACTGCGCGTAGCGAAAGCGACGACATTATCGTGTGGCATGCGGGCGAGGCGGGTGCGTGCCTGGCGTGGGGTATAGCGCAGAGATTTGAAATCGTAATACACCGGACGCTGTAAGACGCGCAAATCACCTGCGATGTTGATCTTACCCCAGCGCAACATCTCACCGACGAGCGGATGGCGTTCGGTCGTTGTGCCATAGACCGCTTGCGCTTCGGTCGCTTTATCCCAGCGATAGATGTCATCGACGCGCATGATTGCCAGCAGGTTGTTACGGCGATCGCGCAGGGCAACGTCGGTATCGAGCGTCAATTGCTGGTCGGGACTGATGGGTAATGTGATCGGAATCGGGAAAAGCGTGCCATCAGCGAGGCGCATCTCAGCGATGACGCGCTCATAATCGGCACGACGCATGAAGCCGCGCAAAGGCGAGAACGCGCCATTCGCCAGCAACTCTAAGTCATAGACCGAGCGATTGCTGAGCTGGATCGTCGGCAGTGAATTGGCGTACTGTCGTAATTCTGGAATTGCTTCGGGGGGGACTAGTAAATCAACCAGTGGATCACCATATGGGCTGTTCACAATAATTTCTCGTTTCATTTTGTTGAGCCATGCTTGCGGGGGGATTATACCAAATAGCTTGCCCCCCGCTGATGAGCACTTTGTCAACTAGATGAAAAGCACTACTCTACGCCGCGTAATATAACAATATGAATCAACCAGGGCTATAAAAAAGTGATAAATATCGCCTGCCAAGACGATTTATCATGATAAGTGTTCATACCCCGTACAGCGCGATCTGTGCGACATGCACAAGATTAACGGCGCGATTTGCGATTTTGCTTGTCAGGCATCTTTCTATACAGTATGATCTATCTAAGCGTATATATGCAGGGGTACTGAATGGTAAATTACACGAATAAACCCAAACCACAGAGTATCACACCACATGCCGAACAACTGCTGACCGTGATTCGGCGGGCTACGGGGTGGATTACCCGTCGTGAGATAGCCGATCAACTGGACAAAAATCGGCTGAATCCGTGGGAACAGGCGCTCTTACGTAAATTACACGCAGAAGGTTTGATCGAAATCAACCGCCGTTTACGCAGTGATGCGATCACGCTAGAATATATTTATCGGGCGGCGCAACAATCAGAGCCGCAACCAGAACCGGAACAGGAACAAATGGGATGAAAATTATCACGTTTTTGAACGAAAAAGGGGGCGTGGGCAAGACGACGCTCTCGACGCATATTGCCGCCGGTCTCGCGATTGCTGGGCATCGGGTGGTGCTAGCAGATGCCGACCCACAAGGCAGTGCGACCTATGCCGTCGGCTTTGACTATGAGCCGGGCATGTATAATTTGTTGGTGCGGAACGAGCATTTTAAGGATGTGTTGCGCTTCGTGTCGCCGGAGGTTTACGAAGTCAAAGATCGTGCGGTGCGCGGACGTTTATTCCTGTTGCCGTCCAACGTCGAGACGCGCAATATTGCATCGAGCATCAATGATGCGCTCTCGGTCGTGCGCCGTTTTCAAGAGTTGGATAAGGCGATTGATTATGTGATCTTCGACACGTCGCCCACGCCTTCGCTCTTACACGGGGCGATCTATCTAGCGACGGATGCCATCATTTACCCGACGACCTGTGAAGCGCTGTCGATGCAGGGCTTGCTCAACAGTTTTGAGCATCGCAGGCTATCGGATGTTTATCGCAAGCAACAGGGACTCAGCCCGATTGTCAACTTCGGCATTGTGCCGATGATGTTCCGGCGTAACACGCTTGAACACCGCGAAAATCTGGAAGAATTAAAGAGCGAATTCGGCGAAAAAGTGTGGCATCCGATTTCACAATCCACCATCTGGACAGAAGCCAGCCGCATCGGGCGGATGGTGTGGGTCAACGCACCGGAGTCGCGACCGGCTAAAGAAGCCTTACGCCTTGTACACCAATTTAAGAAAGTAGAAGCTCATGTCTGGTCGTCGTAATCGTGGACGAGATGGCAATTCTCTGCGGAACTCGCGCAGTGGTAGTAACAACAGCATCAGCCTGCAAGAAGTCGATAAAGAGATTTTCGGCAGTATGCAGAATACTGCCCTGCGCCACATGGGGATCGTGGCTAATGACGATGGGTCGGTGACGATCAACGGGGTGCGGTTGACATCACGCGGGATGGTGTTCGAGGATGATCTGCCGGAAGATGAGTGGCTCGCCCTGCTGGAAGGGATCGAGAAGATCAAACGCGCTTACGTCTGGATTTTAGCCGATTGGTTGCAATATGGCATCGAGCGCGAATATGGCAAGACCGAAGATCGCCTGCAAAAGATCGCCGAGATCACGGGTTACTCGGTGAGTGCTTTGCAAGATTTAGCGTGGTTATCAAAGGCGATTGAAATTTCTTCCCGGAAAGAAAATCTGAGCATCAAGCATCATAAACTCGTCGCCAAGTTGCCCCCGCCCGAGCAAGATGAGTGGCTACAGTATGCTGACCAGAATAAGCTATCGGCATCATCGTTAGAAGCGGCGATCGAAGGCTTTGAAGTCGTTGATCCGACTCCTTACGACAAGTCCTTGCAAAAATTACATCGCTTTCACAAAACACAGATGCGCCTCGCCAAAAAAGTTAAACCGCATGAGCGCAAATCAATCGCGCAGGCCTTACGCCACCTTGCCGACGAGATCGAGAATCTGTGAGGGGCTGAGACTGACGGCGTGAAATTTCTTTCCGGAAAGAAAATTGCTAGGCAGATTTCACGCCTGCTCTCATCGCCACTCGCCCAGTGCAGATCGTCGATTGCGCTCACTCCTGATAAGTGTCTCATTGTCGATTGTGACCGCGTATTAGCCAGCGCCGCATATCCCAAATTTCTGCCCCCACTTGCCCCACCGCCGATCATGAGTCTGCACAGCGTCGATTCACCGTACGACATGTGCCTAAAACTGCCTTTTTACCTGCCGATGAACACACTGCGGGGTAGGGCGGAGTCTATCGCAATTGGGATAAACAATGTGCGAGAACTTATCGGAAGCTATCTGTAGGACTTATCACGAGTTTATGAGAGCCACAGTGATGAGGCTGATGACACGGGCGATTGGCTAAATTTCTTCCCGGGAAGAAAAAGGGTGGTCGCTTACCTGCTTGTGCCTTTCGTATCTTGCTTGCTCATTCAACACATAAAAGGGCAAGCCAGCAGATGTAAGGGTTTGCTACAGCGAACCTGTCTGTGACAGAACGGGGGCCGTGTACGTCACCTTTACCAGCAGAAGAATGATGATGTTACATATACAATCCTTCTCCACTTTATTTGCGAAACGCCTAGTAATATGCCGGAAAATGACTGACCAGTCAGTTCGATCAAAGCTACGAATGGATGCACAACAGGGAGGCGATTAAAGCGCGTAAAATAGAGAAAAATACAGAGACAAATGAAGTGTAAGATACCATTGCGAGGACAGTTAAAATGACATTCACATTAATTTGTCAAATGGTTCATTTCGTGGTAGAGTCAGTAGTAAATCGGTGGTTGGGGAAATTATCGAAACAACTTAACAATGAGAGAAGATCGAACCCGCATTCCGTCTGAAGTGTTTTAGCGGACATCCATGGAACACGGGTCACTATCGAATGGGCTCTAAGATTACGCTCAGTGCCAACATTTTGCGTAACTAGAAGCACTTCTTCTAAGTCGAACCATTAGCCGATCAAAGCAGGTTAATCCGACTTATGGATATTATAACACAGAAAGTGCTTGTGCCAAGTGATGGTGATTCTTGAATATCAACTTTCTATGGGAAATTAGCTAAAAACCAAGAGGTAATGCGGTTTTAGGAGAAATTCTAATGACCGTACAATCAAAAAGCATCCCATCAAGAACAAAAGCATCCGATGAACGACCGGATAGCGACGTAAACTTTAACACAACTATAACGCGAAAATTGCAAGCGCGCGGGATTTGGCACGCCGCGCAAATGCTCGGCTGGCGCGCTCAGCGTGATGGCTGGCAATATCCAGTGCAGTCTCTGGATGGCACACAGAGTACCCAGCGCTGGAAAGCCTACAACAGCAATCACGTTCCCAAATATCGCTGGCAACCGAACAAGCCTAAAGGCTGTGATTACTACTTTGCTGATGGACTACGCGCCGCGATCGCACAAGCGGATGGCACGCTGTTTGTGGCGGCGGGCGAAGTCGATGTGTTGACTTACATCAGCGCCGGCTTGCCCAACGTGATCGCGTGGTTTGGCGAGACGAGCATCCCCAAGACGTTGGCAAGCGATCTCGAAGGCTTAGGCGTGGCGCATGTCATCTACTTGCCGGATCGTGATGAGACCGGCTTTAAGTCGGCGGTGAAACTGCGCGATGCTCTGCGCGAGACGACGATTCATGTCGATGTGCGCCAACTGCCCACGACGCTGGGCGACAAAGCCGATACCAACGATTTATGGCAAGCGCTGGATTTCTGCGCGCAAGCCTTCCAGCAAGCGATTGAGAACGCGCCACAGATCGCCCTTCCTGCGCCAAAAACACGCCGTAGACGCGATTATACAGGCATCACGCCAGATGATACTGATCTGGACTATCAACGCGCTGTAGAGGCGATTTTCAGCGAAATTGAGCAGGCACTAGATATACAGCGTTATCGTGATAATGGCTGGAGCCAACCGATACATTGCCTGTTCCACGATGATACGAAGCCCAGCGCCAATTGGAACAAAGATAGTGGCGTGATGCACTGCTTCGCCTGCGGAGAAAGCTACTCGCCAAAGGACGTAGCCGAACAACTGGGCATGACTTATCCCACGCGCAAACGATACAAGTCACACACCTGCGCCGATGAAACGAACACCCGTCGCCTGAGTGATATTGTTGAGCCTTATGCGCTCACGCCCTTCACGCCGGATATGACGGTCAATCTGCGCTATGTGAGCGATGTTGATCTTGATGACTTACCGGTGGCTGGTGGCTTGCTGGTGCGCTCGCCGATTGGCACAGGCAAAACCGAATTAATCAAACGCCTGATAGCACGCCATGAGGAGCGCACAGGCGACAAGCCGCGTATGCTGGTGATTACGCATCGGCAATCGCTGGCACAGAACATCGCCGATCGGCTGGGGATAGATAGCTACAAGATGGATCAAAAGTGGCTACGCAGTATCCCGCAATTGGTGATCGTCTATAACTCACTGTGGAAGCTGGCGGCGATGGGCAATAGCTTGCCACAATACGACATGATTCTGATTGATGAGATCGAACAGTTTCATCAGCATCTGGGCGGCAACACATTTCGGGCAGGAGAAGCGCAACGGGCGTATCGTGTTCTGCGTCAACTCATGCACGAGACACCCTTCGTCATCGGGCTGGATGCCCACGCGAGCGACACCTCGCGCAAATGGCTGACAAGCCTGATGGGAACGTGCTTCGCGCTCGATAATCAATACGTGATTAAGCGCGGTAGCATGAGCGTCCACAGTCACATGGAGACCGTGATTGAAATCGCCCTAGAAACGGCTAAAACGGGCGAAAATCCGGTTTTAATCCCGACCAACAGTAAGCGCACCGCAAAAGAGCTAGAAACGCTGTTTTTGGGGCATTTTGCGCCATCTGAGATTTGCATGATCTGTAGCGATAACAGCCAGACCGAAGAGGTGCAGACTTTCATCAGCGAGATTGATGAGCGCCTGCCCAATTTGAAAATTTTGATCTACTCGCCCAGTCTCGGCACTGGTATTGACATTCAAACGCCTGTCAGTGCCGTATGTGGCATCTTCAACAGTCGCCCGCTTGCCGCGCCTGACCTGCATCAGATGATCGGACGGGCACGCAACACGCAGGCGACACACGTCTACGTGCAACCCTCGCATGGCAACTTAGAGATTGACTGGCATCGGATTTATCATCGCCATGAGAGCAACGCCTTGAAAACCGGCATGGAGTGTGAGTTCGATCATTATGGTGTGCTATCTGTCACGCCGATTCAGCGCAGTATCTTGAAGTTGCTGAGTATGATCGAAGCCGAGCAGAATCGCAGTAGCAACGCGCTCTTATCGCACTTTGTCGCGCTGGCACAAGGTTATACGATCAATCTGATTGACCGCGAGAACGACGACCTGCGTGAGGACATGAAAGAGTCGCGGCGACAGGTGGCAGAAGCCGAGAAAGAAGCGGTGATGTCTGCCGATGTGGTCGATTATGAGGCTTACGAAGCCCATCGTAATGCAGGCACGCTGACGCCCGATATTCGGGCAGGACTGGAACGCTTCAAAATCGAAGATATGGTCGGTGCAGAGATCACGTCTAAACTTTATGACGACCTGCACACCAGCCAACAACGCGAGACAGTGCGACGCTTTGCCGATCTCTTCGACGATGTATCAGCACTCAAGGACTATGATCGCCGACAAGCTAAGCAATCGACGCTGATGATTAAGCGCAAGCATTACGTACAACGGCAGGCGCTGTTATGGCGTTTGATCGGGGATATGTGGGGCGAGGCGGGCTTATCCGCGATGTGCCAGACGGAATATAGCGTCGAGGACATCGAAGCGCGCATGAGCAATTACCTGACGTTGCACACATACGATATTGCTAAAGTTTTCGGCTGGCGTTTGGATCAAAGCCAGAAACCTGTCGCAGTCCTGCGCTGGCTCTTACAGCAAATCGGGCTGAAGCTGGATAGCCGCCAGATCATGCGCGATGGCGAGCGCTTCCGCGTGTATTCGGTCGATGGTAACAGTTACAACCGTATCCGTCGCTATGCCGAGCAGAACTTGAAGCAACGCCAGCACAAGCGCACAAATGCCGAAAATAGCACAAGCGATGCGAGTTCTGCTGAGGCGGATACAGCGATTACTCAAAACGTGGTTGATAATTCTAATGCAGGAAATGAGCAGGAGATGTTCGATCCCGTGTATCTCGCCATTCTAGAGTGACGGGCGACGGGATTACGCGCTCATAATTGAATAAGATTGAATGTCGCTCATGGTGTCCCCGGCATCATGAGCATAAACGCTTGTATAACCGCGCAGAGCGATCGCCTACGGGGTATCTGCCCGCGTTCAACTAGCAAGATCGACGCGCTCTGAGAGCTAGTCTGTGATTAAATTCAGGAAGGCGGACATTTCGCCTTGTAGACCATATGTTTTATTCTGAAAATCGGTGAAGGTGATGTCGTCCGTATCTGCGTTATCCTGTACCTGTGGCACGAGCATAATCGACAGCGCGACGATTGTAATGACCCAGCGGTACATGGTTGCTTATCCTCTTGATTGTTTAAACATTTAGATAATTCTCTAAATATTGTAATGTATGATATATATTGCATCGCCAAGACTACGACGCACGATATAACATACGCCCGATGTGGAATTGGATATAATATATAAATACGGTTAGTAATTTATAACGCTAATCTGCGGGCAATCATTATGATTTAATAAATTTTTTATAATAATCATCACTCACTGAGTTACTGTAATTATTTCGCACATCTAAGGACATACAGATGCAAAAAGCAACGCGCAAGCAGATCAAGCGGCATAATCAGCAGTTGGTCTTGCGGGCATTGTACGCAGAATTAGCTGATAATCGGGCGGCACTAGCACAAAAAACGGGGCTGACCAAGCCGACGATCTCCAATATTGTCAGCGAGTTGATGGCGCAGGGTCTTGTCAAAGAAGGGGGGCGTGGGGTATCGACAGCCAGTGGCGGCAAGCGTCCGCGCTTGTTGTACTTCGTGCCGACTGCGCGACAATTGATTGCGGTGACGATCAACAGCGAGCAGATACTCGGCTGTCTGGCGTATTTGGACGGCTCAGTTGTGGCGCGGCATCATCTGGAGGTCGATGAGGGCGACGACATCCAACAATTGTTACAACAGGTGATTAACGCGCTCATCGCGCAAGAGGACGCGCCCTTGTTGTGTGTGAGTGTGGGCGTGCCGGGTGTGGTCGATGACGTGACTGATTATATCACGTCATCAGCTTTGGGCTGGCATGATGTGTCCTTGGTGGCGCAATTGCATGAGGCATATGATCTCCCGATTATCGTCGGCAACAACACCGAGTTTGCAACCCGCGTTCGCGCCATTCAGCTGGATGTGCCAGATGTACTCGTGACGGTGCTGGTCAGCGATATGATCGAAGTCGGGATGACGATCGACGGTGAAACGTATCAGCATGGTGCAGACATCAACCGCCTGACGACGACAGCGGGTGATCTGAAACAATTGGAATGGCGCAATGTGCATCAGCGCGTGCAGGAGCTACGGCAAATACACCCTGACAGTCGCCTGCCAGCTGAGTATCTGAATTATCCGTTCATCCGTCGCGCACTCTTGCAGGATGATGCGGCGGCTTTGCAATTGCTCGATGAGTTGAGCAGTCGCCTGGCGCATTTGTACGCATGGGTGATCGCGCTCGCACGCCCAACTGAGATCACGCTCGCGGGGCATATCAGTTTGCTCGGTGCGCCCTTGATCGAAGCGATTTATGATCGTCTGTTACAATTATTGCCTGCGATCAGCGTCAACCGTGTGCATTTAACGCTAGTGCGCGATGATGATTTAGCCTTGCAGGGCGCGATCACCACCGCTTTGAGTAAGGAGTTAGGGATTTTATGACGATTGGAATAATTACCAATGACGCTAGTCCGGTATTCCAGCGCGATATTATCGCTGGCGTGCGGGTGATGGCTGATCGTCATGCGCTGGGTGTGCTTGTCGATGAGATTGCTGTCGATCCCCAACAACGGCAGGCAATCAGCTTACCGATTGCAGACCTGCGCGGCATCATTGTCATTGCCAATGTGCTATCCCGCGCCGAGTTGATCGACTTACACGCGCACGGTAAACCGGTCACGCTGGTGAGTCATCGCGAGCCTGCTTTGCCGATTCCGTCGGTGATCCAGAATAACACTGATGGCATCACCAAGCTGGTTGATTTTTTGGTGCGGGATTGTGGGCGGCGCGAGATTGTGTTTGTGCGCGGTCACATGGGGCAACACGATGGCATTGCGCGTCAGTATATCTTCCAGAAATGCCTGATTGATTATGGTATTGTGGCTAGCCCCGCGCACTTCATTGATGGCGATTTTGCGCCGGATGTTGCGCGGCAGTCAATGCGTGACTTTCTGGCAACTGGGCAAGCCTTCGACGCTGTGTTGGCAGCGGATTATCTGATGGCGTGTGCGGTGCTGGATGTCCTACGTGACTCACAGCGACGTGTGCCGGATGATGTCGCTGTGGTCGGCTTCGGTGATGGCCCAGAAGCGGTTGAAAGCGGGCTGACGACCGTCGGCACAGATGTCGTCGAACTGGGACAACGGGCGATGCGACAGTTGATCGCCCAGATGCGCGGCGTGTCGATCACGGGGGCGACATGGCTCAATGCTGAGTTGATCGAGCGCGATACTGCCCGTCGCGTGACCTGATTTATGGCGGTGGGATGGTCGGTGTTGGCGGGAATGTGATGTTCGGTCGATCATCCGGCGGCGATGTCGGTGGCACGACCGGATTGGTGATGCGCGTCGCTTGTGCGGGTATAGGCGATGCGACCACAATCGGCGTTGCTGAGGGTGCGCTGGTCGCTGTCACGGCTTCGATCATGTCTATAATCGGCGTCGCGCTCGGATCGACCTGCGCGACATCCGGTGTTGGCGCGATGTATTCGCTCGCTAGCGTCGTATCCTGCAAGCGCACGTAAACAGTTGCGCCGTCTGCCCGTTGATACCAGTGCCAGCCATCAACCGTATTCTGTGGCGTGAAGCGCGTGCCAATCTCCAGAATAGCGACCGCACCGCATCCCTGCGATGGGCAATCATAGGCGAGCGTGCCAATCCCTGTCACGACGTATTCATCGTTTGTGGTCTCTATGTCTGGTTCAGTCGCTTCAGTCTGATCGCTCTGTGTGTCCTGCACAGCTTCATCAGCGCTGGGGTCTACGGCGGTCGCTGTCGGCATAGGTGTCACCGTTGGTAAGCTGGCAACCGTCGGTATCGGAACATCATCTTCTGTGGAGCAGGCGCTTAGCCATAGCCCTGCACCCAGCACAACCAGCAATATGAGATAAGGCTTCACGAGATTTTTCTCTCCATCTATCTTTCAGCTTATTACCTCAGGCTAAAGCCGTGAGGGTTGTGATATGCTTTGTGAGCATTCAATTTCGGACTCATTCGTACTCAGCGACGGGTGGCGGCGTTTCGTCGTATAACCACGCTTGAAAGAACGCGCCTAAGTCGTCGCCGCTGACTTGCTCGGCAATGGCGATGAAATCGTCAGTGCTGGCGTGGCTCCCGCTATAGCTTTGATAATAGGTGCGGATGATCTCGAAGAAAACATCATCACCGACGCGCAAGCGCAAGGCGTGTAACGTCCAGCCACCGCGATGATAGACCGTCGCCGGAAATAAGTTGTCGGGGGTCATCGCTTTCGGTGGCGGCAAGGTCTGGATGTAGCGATAGCCGCGCTGATTGAACAGCGGATGCACGCGCCCCTGTGATTCGTACCACAGGTATTCGGCATAAGTGGCGAAGCCCTCATTCAGCCAGATGTCCGACCAATCTGCCAGCGTGACGTGATTACCGAACCATTGATGCGCTAGTTCATGCACCATCACCAACTCGTTAACGAAGCCCGGATTGAACACGGGCAAGGTCTGCATCTCGTTGGCGTTGGGGAAGGCAGGTTCGACTAGAATACCATAGGCTTCAAAGGGATACATGCCGAAGGTCTCGCTGAAAAAGACGATCATCGCATCGAGTTGGGCGATGTGTCCTGCATATTGCTGGATACCCAGCCCTTCCGGGGCGTAACTGCGGAGGAGTACGCCGTTGCGCGTCTCGCCACGTAATTCTTCATACTCACCGATATGCACGCCGACTAGGTACGATGCCGCCGGTACAATCATCTGATAGTGATAGGTGCTGACGAAGCCATCGGTCTCGATATCGACCAGCAGACCACTGGCGATCACTTCGTATGGCTCTAGCACGCTGACGCGAATATCATAGGTCGCTTTATCGGTCGGGTGATCGTTCGACGGATACCAGGTTGATGCGCCGGATGGCTCGCTGACGACATACACGCGCTTGCCGTTGAAGTTCCAGCCCCGCGCTGAACTTGTGCCACTGTCGGCGTTTGGCTCCGGTTGTCCGCTATAGCGCACATACACCGTGAAGGTTTGCCCCTGTGTGATGCGCGTCGGCGCAGTGATGCGAAGTTTGCTCGCGTCGCGGGTGTAGTCTGCATCACGATCATCGACGCGCACTGTCTCCACGTCCAAGCCCTGTAAATCGAGCGCGAATTCGCTCAGGTCGTCCAGCGCGACGATTGTCAGCGTGGTGCGGGCCGCGATGCCGCCGCTACTGCCATCATATGACAGGCGGATGTCGTAGTGTTGCACGTCATAGCCGCGATTGCCCAACTGCGGATAGAGACTATCGACGGGCGTGCGGTCGTATGTACTCGCTGCGACGACGTACAACAAGAGATTACAGAAGATCAGCAGAGCCGTGATTTTTCGCATGGGTATTCATCCGGTCGCTTATGCCTACATCGCTCATATCTTACACCAAGTCGCCTGGTTGCGCTGGTCGCTAGGCTCGCGCTCACCATGTGACGGGGCGTTTCTGCTGGTGTGCGTCCCATGCCTGCGCTAGAAAATCGTCAATTTGCTGATTGAAATGCGCTGTGTCGAACTTCAGCGCGTGTTGGCGAATGACTGCGGGGTCGTATTGCACCGCGTCGAAGCCCTGCAAGCTCTGGACAAGATCATCGACTGTCTGCTGGCTGAAGTGCGTGCCGGTCACGCCGTCGATGACGGTATCCAGCGCGCCACCGCCCTTGTAGGCGATCACCGGACGACCCGCCGCCTGTGCCTGTACGGGCGTGATGCCGAAGTCCTCTAAGCCGGGGAAGATGAACGCTCTGGCTTTCGCCATCAAATCGGGCAGATCATCATCTGGCACATATCCGAGAAATTCGACGGTCTCGCCAGCTAATCCGCGCAGGCGATCGAGATCGCGCCCTGTGCCGCCGATTTTGAGCCGCACGCCGAGACGGTTGGCGGCTTGTATCGCGAGATCAATTCGTTTGTACGGGATCAAGCGCGAGACGATCAAGTAATAATCGTCAACCTGTGACGGGGCAACTGGCATGAAGCGTGACGTATCAACCGGCGGGTAGATAATCACTGACTCGCGGTCGTAATAGCGACGAATGCGCTCTTGAATCTCGGTGCTGATGGCGATGAAGTGCGTCACCCGTTGGGCGGCGGCATAATCCCAGCGTTTCATCCATGCCACCAGCGGACGTAAGGCGAGTTCGACCGCTTTGCCCAGCCCTTCACGCGCGATATAATGCTCCAGTTGCCACACATAGCGCGTCGGCGCGAGGCAATAACACACATGGACGCTGGTCTGCGCGTTGAACTGCAAGCCATGACAGAAGCCGCTCTTATTGCTGAGGATCACGTCGTAGTCGCTCAGATCAAGCCCGCCCCAGACGAGCGGATACACGGGCAAGTAGGGCTGATGATGCTGATGAATCGCGGGGAGCTTATCGCTCCACAGCGTGCGAATCGCCCATTGCTGATAGGCATCGGGCATTAAGTCGGGCGCGTAAAGGCTGGTGTAGATCGGGCTATCAGGATACTGCGCGACCCATGTCGCGAGTACGTCCTCTGCGCCGCCGATCTGGTTGAGCCAATCGTGTACGAGTGCCAATTTCAAGCCGGTGTTACTCCGCAAGCATAATGAACAAAACAGCGCGTAGCATATCACATCCGCTCGCGTCTCGTGCAGTGTCGAGCTAACATGACGGGCAGCAATCGCTCTGGGTTTACGGGCGCGGGATGATTACAATGGGCGATTGCACGTCATGCTAATTCATGGAGAACGATTTATGCCTTATGCCCGTCTGTGGCTCGTCTTGATTGTGTTGTACTTCGTCACGGTTGCCAGCTTCTTCGCACAAGCTGTGCCGATATTTGAAGCCTCTGATGAAGCCGAACACGTCATTTACAGCCACATCATCCTGACGACGGGTGATCTGCCCGTGATCCAGAGTCGCGAGCAGATGGCACGCCAGAGCGATGCCGTCATGCGCTGGAATAATCAGGCACATCACGCGCCGCTGTATTACATGCTGGGGGCGATGGTCATCAGCTGGACAGAGCGCGATGATCTCGCTGATTATCTGCGCCCCAACCCCTTGATCTTCCTGCGTGATGTGCAGGCGAATAATGCTAACAAGTGGCTTCATCCAGTTGGCGCACCCGCCGGTGATACGCATGTAGCCGTTGCTAGTTTGCGCTTGCTGAGCATCGTCATCGGTTGTGGTACGTTACTTCTGGTCTATCGCGGGGCGTGTCTGTTCTTCGATGATCCGGCGCGGGCTTTGCTGGCGGTTTTCATCGTCGCTTCCCTGCCGACGTTCATTGTGGTGCATAGCAGTGCTAGCAACGACCCGCTGACGATTTTCCTGTATACGGCGGGTATCGTGTGGAGTTTGCACGTCCTCAAACAGCGTCGTATCACCGCCCGTGATCGTCTGTGGATCAGCCTGATTGTGGCAGGCATCGCCCTGACGAAACTCACCGGCGTTTCTTTACTGGCGGTGGTCTACTTATCATTAGTAATCGGCTGGCGGCGCGGTGACTGGCAATTGGCGACGGTCGTCAAAGTCGGCGGGGCGACGATGCTGGCGCTTGTCGTGCTGGCGGGGTGGTGGTATCTCCGTAATTGGACGCTCTACGGTGATCCACTGGCATTGAGCGCGACCGCTAGCATCTGGGGACGTGAAGCGCCGCTCACGGGTGCGATCATCGCTGAGAACCTGACGCGCATCGCCAAATCCTTCTGGTTCATGGTGGGCTACTTGCATCAGCCCGTTTTCGCGCCGCCGATTTTCTACGTTTATTGCGCGGGCTTGACGGCGCTGGGCGTGCTGGGCTGGGGGCTACGCGCTTTACGCCAGCGGGTGACGGCGCTGGGCGCGATCGCATGGGGGGCGTGCGTTGTCGTCGTGGCGATTTTGCTCTACGGTACGCGCAGTGTCGATATTTCTTACGGGCGCTTGCTCTTGCCGGCGGTACTGGCTTTCGTCGCGCTCTTGATCGCAGGTCTCGATGAGCTTCTGCGCGTGTTCATCCCCACGCAAAAACGCCAACAAGCGCGGGCGTTTGGGGTGGCGCTGGCATCGTCACCGCTGGCACTCATGGCATTGCTCGCGCCGACGCTCGTCATTCACCCCGCCTACCCGACGCTACACGCGGTCGCGGCTGTGCCCGCGCAGGCAACGCCCGTCAACCGCACAGCGGGTGGGTTACAGGTGCTAGCCTTCGATAGTCATCGTCCGCGCGTGGGTGATGGCGAGACGCTCCCCGTTGATTTGTACATTCGTGGCAATCATCCCGATAATCCAGCACTGCTGGTGACGGCGGTCGATACTTATCTGGCGCAACGCTTCGGGCATCTTGAAATTTACCCCGGCATGAGCGCGACTGATACGTTTGACCCCGACACGATTTATCGCGTGTCGGTCAACTTGCCGATCAACGCCGCGCCGACCCCGCACCCGCCGCGCATCGTCGGCGTGAATGTCGAATGGGTTGATCTGGCGCGCAATCGGGCGATTCCTTTTGAGAATGGTGCGCCCCGTGTTGAATTGAACGGCGCGGTCTTTGTCGATGCGCGTTACAGTGCGCCGACGCTGGCGACTCCGATAGATGCGCGCTTCGGTGATGCGATCGCCCTGCACAGCGCGACGATTCCCGCTCGTGTGGGCGCTGGTGATGCGCTCTTGCTGGATTTCGTGTGGGAAGCCCTGCGCCCGATTGACCGTGATTGGCGTTTGACGATGCAGGTATTCGACAGCGAGGGCGCATTAGTTGCCCAGCAGGATAGCCAACCTTACTGGTATCCGGCGCGGGTGTGGGCGGTGGATACACCGCATTTTGATCGGCGTGAAGTGCCGCTACCGGCTGATCTCGCGGATGGTATCTATACAGTGCGTGTGGGCTGGTATCGCGTGACGGAAACGGGTTATCCGCGCTTGCCGGTGACGCAGGGGATTGATGTCGCGGATTTACTGGTGTTGCCGGTGCGCGTCATGGTGGAGTGAGCGTCATGGATGCCCGCGCCGAACGTCGTCAGCAACTAGCTTGCACACCTGCTGAAAACGCGCTATACTTCGTGGCAGTCACAATGTCATTGGGTGGTTGCACTAACAACCACCCAATACAACATCATTGATGTTGTGACAAAAAACGACAATTGATTCTAGTGGCGTGATGCCCTGTAATGCTAGGGTGAATCGTCGCTAATGCTGTTTCTTAGCTGGGCGATCGGGCGCGGGGTGCATCCGCTAGGCAACCTTACGCCTTGTCCCCGCCTGCGTGCGCGCATTATCAGGTACTCGCAGGGCTGAGAGATTGGCTGTCGATTGCTGTCGCATTGGGATGAGACGCGGATAGTGATGAGGCACTGATCGCTGTTACGTCGGGGTGCGCCTGCTGGGGGTCATGTAGTGATGGCTGATCGAGCAGGCGCAGGTGTTTTACGGGGCGTCAGCATCGTGCTATCATGGGAGATATACTTACCCGCACTAGTCATAGATAGAAAACACACGCAATGACCCAACGACAGTATGACACGCGCATTGCCCAGCGTTTGAACTTGCGCGCCGAACAGGTCAGCGCGGCGATTCAATTGCTGGACGATGGCAACACGATTCCTTTCATCGCCCGCTATCGCAAAGAAGCCACGCTCAACCTTGATGAATACAAACTGCGCGAGATCGAAGCGACCGTCACGCGCTTGCGACAGGTCGATGATCGCCGTGAGACGATTCTCAAATCAATCGACGAGCAGGGCAAGCTCACGCCGAAGCTCAAGCGCGATTTAGACGCGACCGAAAGCCTGACCGAGCTAGAAGATTTATACCAGCCCTATAAACCCAAGCGCCGTACCCGTGCCAGCACCGCACGCGAGCAAGGCTTAGAACCACTGGCACAGATGATAATCGCGCAGGCAAGCGACGGACAAACACCACAGGTCGCCGCCAAAGCCTACGTTAACGCCGATGTGCCGACCGTCGCCGATGCGCTGGCTGGCGCACGCGATATTGTCGCCGAGATCGTGACCGATGATGCTGACGTGCGCGGCGACGTGCGCGACAAAGCCCTGCGATACGGCACGCTCACCTGTCGCAAGATCAAGTCTGCCGATGATCCACAGGCGACGTATAAGACTTACTATCAGTTCGAGTCACGGGTGAGCGCGGTACGCCCGCACCAGACGCTAGCGATCAATCGCGCCGAGACCGAAAAAATTGTGCGCGTCAAAATCGAGATTGCTGACCGCGATTGGCGCGGGGCGATCACGTCGCGCTATCGTCCGCATAAGCACAGTTTATGGCGCGATCATCTGCTAGAGGCGATCGAAGACGGTGCAAAACGCCTGCTATTGCCAGCGATCGAACGCGACGTGCGCCGCACGCTCACCACCCGTGCCGAAGCCCACGCGATCGATGTCTTTGTCGATAATCTGCGCGGCTTGTTGACACAAGCGCCTCTGCCGGGGCAGGTGGTGATGGGCGTTGACCCCGCCTATCGTACTGGATGCAAAATCGCCGTGATCGACGGCGCGGGTAAAGTCCTCGCCACCGATACCATCTATCCGCATCCACCCCAAAAGCGCACGCAAGCCGCCTTGACGACGCTGGAAGAACTGATCGACCATCACCGCGTGACGATCATCGCCATCGGCAACGGCACGGCTAGCCGCGAGACCGAACAACTCATCGCCAACTTGACGCGCCAGCGCGCTACCCTGCAATACGCGATTGTCAACGAAGCCGGCGCGAGCGTTTACAGCGCGTCAGAACTCGCCCGCGCAGAATTGCCCGATCTCGATGTGAGCATTCGCGGGGCGGTCAGCATTGCGCGGCGCATCCAAGACCCGCTGGCAGAACTGGTCAAGATCGACCCCAAGAGCATCGGCATCGGTCTCTATCAGCATGATGTCAATCAGGGGCAACTCGCGGATGCGCTGGCTGCCGTCGTCGAGAGCGTCGTCAATCAAGTAGGCGTGGATGTCAACACGGCATCGTCCGCGCTCTTGCAACACGTCGCCGGCATCGGCAACAAGCTCGCGCAGACCATCGTCGCTTATCGCGATCAACACGGCGCGTTTACCAGTCGGCAGGCGATCATGGACGTATCAGGCATGGGTGCGAAGTCCTTCGAGCAATGCGCGGGTTTCTTGCGCGTGCGCGACGGGCGCAATCCACTAGATGCCAGCGCCATCCATCCAGAGAGTTACACCATCGCTGATGCCGTTCTCGAACGGGCGGGCGTATCAGCTGAGTCCGCGCCGCAACAGCGGGCGAACGCGATCGAGCGTCTCGCGCAGGCTGCGCCGATTGATCGCCTGGCGCAGGAGCTAGACGCGGGACAACTGACACTCGCGGACATCTTAGAGCAACTGGTGCGCCCCGGACGCGATCCGCGCGCTGATGTTGACCCGCCATTGTTGCGGCGCGATGTGCTGTCGATGGATGACCTGCGCGAGGGCATGACGCTCTCTGGCACGGTGCGTAACGTGGTCGATTTCGGCGCATTTGTCGATATTGGGGTCAAGCAGGATGGCTTGCTCCACATCAGCAAAATCCCGCGGGGTATCTCATTGACTGTCGGCGATGTGATCCAGATTGTCATACTGAGTGTCGATCAAGATCGTGGTAGAATTGGATTAGGTTGGGTAGGTTAAGACTATTCATAGCAGACAACAAGGAGCGAGACCCTGATGAAACGATTATGCGTATTCTGTGGCTCGAGCATGGGCAATGACCCCGCTTATGCCGCCGCCGCGACCGAAGTAGGCAAGCTATTAGCCGAGCGCGGGATTGAGCTGGTCTATGGCGGGGGCAACGTCGGCTTGATGGGCATGGTTGCCCGTTCTGCGTTAGAACACGGGGGCGACGTGATCGGCATCATCCCGCGCTCGATCTTCGACAAAGAAGTCGGCAATCCGGGCGTGACTGAATTATTCGTCGTCAACTCGATGCACGAGCGCAAAACGATGATGGCAACGCTCTCGGATGGGTTCATCGCTCTGCCCGGTGGCTATGGCACGCTGGAAGAATTTATCGAAGTAACGACGTGGTCACAATTGGGCTTCCATGAAAAGCCGTGTATCCTGCTCAACATCAACCAATACTACGAAAAGCTGATTGATCTGGTCGATCACTTTGTGGGCGAGGGCTTCGTCAAGGCTAATATGCGCGAACTCATCCTCAGTGCCGATACGCCGACCGAGCTAATGCACGTCCTCGATCATTATGAACCCGTCAACCTGCACAAGTGGCTCGATGAGGGCGACCTGTGACCAATAGCGGATGGTATGCGGGCGTATTTTCTAGACTGGTGTATACTGGTAACAATAGGCTTTACGTAACTACTCCGCCCAATTGATTGACGCTAGCCCCTGCCCTGAGACAAGCACGGTTGAATGTCGGGTGCGGGCTGAGTAGTTACGGCTTTACCCAATCAAATTAGTCGTCTGTGTGCTTGTTTATTGCAAATATACCGTAGAGCTAGTAGCAACACGAGATCGGCACGTCGCAAACGGCTTATCAGTATCTAATGAGATAGAAAAAGGCGCACTTATGCTCCGTGTTTTGCACGCTATCAACTTGCTCCTGATTTTGCCGATGGTGGCATGTGGATTTATGTCGAGCTTCAGCGGGGGTGGGCTAACTCCTGCGTATCAGAACGTCGGTCGTGCGTTGATCGTCATTTCGCCTATCATGCCTGTGATCTGCGTCATCATTGCTGAAGTGCTGTGGCGTTATAACCAAGCATACCTAGCATACATCGTCAATGCTATACCTCTGCTGGTGTGGGTTGCGTTGCTCGTCTGGTTACAGATCAGAACAGGGTTCTTCGGCTGATAGTGTGTCTCTCTCTATAACGCGGTTACATTATAGCTCAATCGTGTATCATAATCGTGGCAAATACTAACCGACGTTTAACCCTTTGTTATTACAAATTATTAATTTAATGGCTATAATAGCGGGCGAATTCTGGTAAACTGACGAAAACCAAGCCGAGCGCAATTGTGACTGACCTTAACGATTACCCGATTGATTTTGAAACCTGGCCTAAGACGGCACAACAAGCCTATATTAATTTGTTGCAACGCACGATCAAAGCCGAGCGACAGCGCACATGGGAAAATATAATCCCTATCGAACAAGATGAGACTGATACGCAAATTTCGTGGCGGGCGCTCTTGTTCAAGACATTGTCGGAACTGGCGATCGCCGCCGCGACGCTGGATATTGATGTGATCCTGCAAGCAATCACATGCCTCGCCGCTGATGCCATCGACGCGACCAGCGCTTACGTCTGTGACTGGGATGCCGAGCGCATGACTATCACCATCTTATCAGAGTATATCAGCCCCAAGGCTAGCCAGCGCGAGCAAGCGTCTGATCTGGGCGTGACTTATCATGTGGGTGAGGCTCATATGGAGAAGTTGCTCCATCCCCAGCGTTACTGGGTCTCACATTATAGTGATCCCGATATGCCCGATCATATAATGGCGGTGATGGAAACATACGGCGCAAAGTCAATCTTATACGCGCCGATGACCGTACAGGATGAAGTGATCGGCTATATCGAAATCTGGGAGACGCGCTACGAGCGCCAGTTCACCCAGCGCGAGATTGATCTCATCAAGGCGATTGCCCAGCGTGCGGCGGTCGTGGTGCGTAACGCACAACTGCATCAGATCGTCAAAGAGAGCGAAGCCCGTCACCGTTTATTAGTAGAGACAATGAGCGAAGGCGTGGTACAGGTCGATGCAAACGGGCGCATTGTATTCGTCAACGATGCTTTCTGCCAGCTGATCGGCTTCGCCATTGACGACGTGCTGACCTGTGACTTTCGGACACTCCTGCGCGATCAACTCTATATGGATGATTTGCACCTACAAGCTCTGCATGGCAATAGTATCCAAGAAGTGCAGGTAGTTACACAGGTGGGTGTGGGTATCTGGGTACAGATCAGCCAATCGCTGATGGTCGATCGCCACGAACAACCGGCAGGTGTCGTCTACGTCTGGACGGACATCACCGAGCGCAAACAATCAGCAGAGCGAGCGATCCAACTCCAGCTAGAGCAAGAGCGTATCCAATTACTCGCCGAGTTCATCCAGAACGCCTCGCACGAGTTCTACACCCCGCTATCGATCATCCGCACGAGCCTATATTTGCTCAGTAAGTCAGAGAAGCACGAGCGTTACCCCGACTATATCGCCAATGTCGAAAATCAAATCGACGTAATTGCTGATCTTGTCAAAGCCTTAGTTTTGATGACATCGCTCGATAGCGTGGCGAATGTCAGCATCACGCCGACGTATGTCAACCAGTTGGTGCAATCGGCGGTGCATCGTGTCGAAGAGACTGCCCGCAAAAAATCGCTTGTCATCACATCAACAATTGAAGAGTCGGGGATTTTCCTGCTTGTGAATGCCGACCGCATGTTGATCGCGCTCACCAACGTTCTCGATAATGCCGTGCGTTATACGCCCGAGGGCGGACAGATCGCCATCACCGCCCACCGCGTGGGTGACGATGACTTTGTATGTTTGCGCGTGAGTGATACCGGGGTCGGCATCGCCAAAGCCGATCAAGCGCGCGTGTTCGAGCGTTTCTATCGCCATGATGACGCGCACACAACACGCGGCTTTGGTCTCGGGTTGCCGATTGCTAAGCGTATTATCGAGTTACACGGTGGCAAAATCACCGTCGATAGCGATGTGGGGCAGGGCGCGTCCTTCTGCATGACGGTACCCGCACTGCCTGCCAAATCGTCATCGCTGACTTAAATTCGCGCATGACGGACGCGCATTATTTCGAAATCTTGTTATAATATGCCTGTACTGTAGGTGATGCGTGAGTGTTTGCTTATGTCTCAGACTGAGATATATACGACGAAACGAGGTGTGATCCGACGATTATTACAATCTGATACGCAGTATCTGATTGTGCTCGCATCGTTGTTGATAGCCCTGTTGCACATGGGTGCAACTGCGATTCTGTTGCCGGCGATCGAGATTGTCTTGCTGATGGATACACTATTACTGATCGCGCTCGGCGTGATTCTCGTGCTGTATCATCAGCGGCGCGTGCGGGTGTCGGGCATATTGCTGATTATAGTGCTGTGGCTGTACATGACGCTGGGCAGTCTGTTCCTCGGTGGGGTACAAAATCCCTTGTTTGAGTCGTATGTCGTGCTGATTATCATCGCTGGCTTGCTTTACCGCGAGGCGGGCGTGTTATTCGCGGTGAGTTTGAGCGTCTTAAGCGGTCTGGGTTTGTTCATTCTGGATCTCACCGGACAATTGCCGGCCGCGCTCATCCCAATCACAAGCATGTATATCTGGGTCGCGGTGATGGCGAACATGGGCATGATTACGCTTTTATCTATCGTTGTCCTGCGCGATTTTCGGCGCTCTGCCAATCAACGTCAAAAAACAACACAGGCACTGGTTCAAGAACGTCATACGCTTCGCACCCTCATTGATACTCTGCCCGATCCGATTTACATCAAAGATACTGACTCGCGCTTCGTGATGGCTAATCATCGGCAGGCACAGCTCGCAGGCGTGGAATCATACCACGAGCTAATCGGAAAGACCGAACTGGACATCTTCCCGCAGAGTGGACAAAACTATTATGATGACGACCGCCAGCTTTTCGCAAGCGGCGAGCCAATCATCAACAAGCAGGATGTCATTCGTGAACACGTCGATGAACCGATCTGGGTTCTAATGTCGAAAGTCCCCTTGCGCGATAAGGACGGGCGTATCACGGGCATGGTTGGTATTGGGCGCGATATCACAGCGATGCGTCATACACAGGACGCCCTACGTCAACGCGAGATGCAGGCGCAGGCTTTGCAGGATAAATTGCGTACCCTGCACACGGCTACGCTCGAACTCGCGCAGATTGCCGCTAGCGACGCGCTCTATCGGCGGGCGATCGAAATCGGGCGCGAAGAACTGGGCTTCGATCGGCTAGCCTTATTCCTGATCGACCGCGATACTGATACCATCATCGGCACGTATGGCACAGATACGGCGGGCAACATCCGCGCTGAGCATGATATTGTGCGTCCGCTGGATAATGATGACCGCGCCATCGAAGTTATCAAGTCGCGCCGACGCTCATGCTACTGGTTGGATGTTGAACTGTGGGATAAGTGGCAGGTTGTCGGTACAGGATGGTGTGCGATGGCGATGCTGTGGGATGGCGATACCAGTATTGGCTGGCTAGTGACAGATAACTTGATAAACCGTGAGTCATTCTCAGAGAATATGGTTGAACTCTTATCGCTATATGGGGCGACGCTCGGATACTTGATTACACGGCGACAGGCAGAAACCAACTTACAGCATTCGCAACAACAACTGCAATCGCGCACCGAAGCCCTGCGTGCCCTCTACAAAATCACCGAAGTTGTTCACCAGAGCCTCGACACGCAATCAGTCGCACAAGAAGCCCTCCGCGCCTTTCAGTCCTATCTCAATATGGTCGTCGGTTCAGTCTATTTGTATGACCCCGAGTCCGATCATATGGCGATGATCGCCCAGCTTAACATCCCCGATGAATACCGCGAACGCTGGCGCGTGCTTCCCGTTAGCGATAGCCTGACGGGACGGACATTGCAGAATAATGTCGTCACCATCTATCATCGTCATCAGATTGATGAGGATAGCTCGGTCGAACGAGTTCCGTTTGAAGTGCTCGATATTGATAGCATCGTCAGCATCCCGATTTACTCCGGTGATCACATCCTCGGCACGATCAACTTAGCTTTTGCCGGCTCGAGCATCGCGACTGATATCGAGGGACAGGGTATCTTCGCCTCGATCGGCAATACGCTGGGCTTAGCGATTACTAATTCACGTTCGCTCGATGAAATCTCGCACGCACGCGATCTATCCGATTCGATTATCGAGAGTATGCCCGATATTTTCTTCATGTTCACCGAGGACGGGCGTTTACTGCGCTGGAACGAGAATCTGGAATTGGTCACGGGCTACTCTGCGGCTGAACTCGCAGAGATGACTCCGCATATGCTCTTCACCACATCGCCGCCTGAGACACTTCAGCGCGTTTTCTCCTTCACCTTATCAGACGGTGGTAGCGGCGTTAACGTCAACCTGATGAGCCGCCATGCCGATCATCTGCCTTATATCCTGACGACGCAACGCTATCGCATGGGCGATCAACGCGCAATCATCGCCACCGGCATCAACATCAGCGAGCGTAATGAACTGATGAACCGGCTTGAGTATCGCGCGACGCAATTGCAAGTCGCTGGGCAAATTTCTAAATCCATCGTGACGGTGCTATCACCGGCAGAACTGCTGGATTACACGGTTAATCTGGTGTGTGATGAATTCGATTATTATTATGTCGGCCTCTTTCTTAACGATCATAATGAAGAATACGCGGTATTACGCGCTGGCAGTGGTGATACCGGTCAAGAGATGATCAAGGGCGGGCATCGCTTGATGATCGGTGGCAAGTCGATGATCGGGCGCGCGGTGGCGGCTGCAAAACCTTACATCGCTGATGATGTCGCGCAGATACCAGAGCATTATGCCAATCCTTACCTGCCCGCGACGCGCTCTGAGATGGCGCTCCCACTCATCAATCGCGGGGTGTGTCTTGGCGCGATGACTGTCCAGAGTACGCAAGTCTCGGCATTCTCGCAGGAAGATATACACATCATCCAGTTCATTGTCGATCATCTTGCTAGCGCGCTCGCTAATGCCGAACTTTACGACATTATCATCCGGCGGCAACGTTATCTGGGGACACTGCGCCATGTCAGCCAGCAAGCCTCGCCGGAACTCGACATCGACGATTTTCTCTACTCGGTCGCGACTGCGCTCAAGCAAGAGTTCAATTATGTGACGGTCGTCATCCTCTTGCTGAATGCCGATCAAACTGCGCTACATATGCGGGCGGCGATCATTGATAACGCGTATATACCCAATATCGACTTGCAGACCTACACGCAGGCAATCAGCGAGGGCATTTTCGGGTGGGTTGTCCGGCATCGTAGCCCCTATCTCGCACACGATATGCGAACAGATCCGCTCCATGAGCCGATCGAGGGCATGAATAATGAAGGAAGCGCGATTGCCGTGCCGATCACGCGCTTCAACGATTGCATCGGCGTTTTATCCGTCTCGACTGCTGACCCCAATCAACTCGATGATCTCGATGTCGAAATGCTCGATGAATTCAGCAGTGAGCTGGGCATCCACATCGAGAATCTGCGCCTGTATGCGAAAACGCGCCGCAATGCCGATGAACTGGAAAAGCGCGTCGCCGAGCGCACAAGCCAGCTGAAAGCGGTCAACAAAGAGCTAGAAGCCTTCGCGTATTCCGTCTCGCACGATTTGCGCGCACCCCTGCGTAGTATCGACGGTTTCAGTCAGGCATTGCTGGAAGATTACGAAGACGAGATCGACGAATTCGGGCAGGATTTCTTGCATCGTATCCGGGCGGCGAGCCAGCGCATGGGGCAATTGATCGATGATATGCTGACGCTCTCGCGCGTGACACGCCGTGAGTTCGTGCGTCAAGAAGTCGATCTGACTGATCTCGCGCACATCGTCGCCGGCATCATCCGCCAGACTTACCCGCGCGATAACGTCGAGATTGTAATCGAAGACGGGGTGACAGCTTATGCTGATCGCAATATGATCCAGATCGTGCTGGAGAATTTGCTGGGCAACGCGTGGAAATTCACCAGCAAAGAAGAGACCGGCCGCATCGAATTTGGCACGGAGCGCGATGATACAGGCGAGACGGTCTACTATGTGCGCGATAATGGTGTCGGTTTCGATATGGCATATGCCGATAAACTCTTCGGCGCGTTCCAACGCTTACATGCCATGAGCGACTTTGAAGGAACGGGCGTGGGTCTGGCGACCGTCCAGCGCGTCATCATGCGCCATCAGGGGCAGGTGTGGGCGACCGCTACCGAAGGCGAGGGCGCGACTTTTTACTTCAAATTGGGCGGGGATACGTCATAATCCGCATGCGATATGTTAGAATGTGTCATATTATTAAGGGTAGTCATCAATAGTGAAACTGAAAGCAGAAGATACCGTGATTCTACTAGTCGAAGATAATCCGGATGATGAAGTGTTGACCTTGCGCGCGCTGAAGAAGAACCATCTCGCCAATGAGATTGTCGTCGTGCGCGATGGAGCAGAGGCGATCGATTTTTTGTTTGCACAGGGCAACTATGCGGATCGTGATGCACGCATCGTGCCACAGTTGATCTTGCTTGATCTGAAGTTGCCGAGAGTCGATGGCATCGAAGTCCTGCGCCGTATTCGTCAGGGCGAGTACACGCGTTTGGTTCCGGTCGTCGTCCTGACGACATCCGACGAAGAGCGCGACCGTATCGAAAGCTACAGTCACCATGCTAATAGTTTTGTGCGTAAGCCGGTTGACTTTAGCCAGTTCACAGAAGCTATTCGCCAGATTGGGCTTTATTGGCTGGTATTGAACGAACCGCCTGCGGTGGATTAGGGCGATGAGTAACCAACTGAAACTGCTACTAATCGAAGACTCCGAAGATGATGCCTTATTGCTCCTGCGCTTGCTCCAGCGCGGTGGCTATGATGTCGATTATGAAATTGTCGAGACTGCGCCAGCCATGCTCGACGCGCTCGATCGGCGTGCGTGGGATGTCATCATCAGCGATTATGCTCTGCCGCAGTTCAGTGGTATGTCTGCCTTGCAATTGGTTCAGCGCAAGGGCTATGACATTCCCTTCATTATCATCTCAGGTACGATCGGTGAAGAACACGCTGTGAATATCATCAAAGCAGGTGCCGATGATTACTTAATAAAGGATAACCTCACGCGCCTCTTCCCGGCGATCGAACGCGCCATCCGCGAGCAACAACAGCGCGTCGCTCATCGGCAGGCAGAGGCGACGATTCACCGCTTGACGCGTGCCCTCAGCCAGAGCGCGAGCCTCGTCATCATGACCGATGCAACCGGCGTGATCGAATACGTTAATCAAGCCTTGGTACAAGTCTCCGGTTACGATCAATCGGAACTGATCGGCTCTAAGTGGGACATCTTGCGCGATGTGACGATCACGCCGGCGCAAATCGACGTGATGCGCGCATCTGTCCGCGAGAATGGGCAATGGCAGGGCGAGTTGCTCAGCAAGCGCAAAGATGGATCAACCTATTGGGTGCATACCAACGTCTCGGCAGTGCGCGATGAAGAAGGCACAGTCACTCAATTTTTAGTGGTGCAGGAAGACATCACGCGGCGCAAACATCTTGAGCAGGAACTCCAGCATTATACCGAACAGCTTGAGCAAATGGTCGCCGAGCGCACCGGACAACTCCAGCGCGCGAAAGAGCAGATCGAGATCATCCTCACCAATAGCAGCGATGGCATCGTGCTGGCACTGGCATCGGGCGACATCCAGACAGCGAACCCCGCGTTTCGGTCGCTTTTCGGCGAGCGCGTGCAACGCTCCATCGAAGAAATTTTACACTCTTTCTCATCAGAGGAAGACATCCGGCAGATTGCACAGACGCTCATCACTGTGCTTTATGATCGTGAGGATGGGCGCACGCAGGCGAGCATTATCAACAAATCGGGCGATCAGGTCGATGTTGATCTCTCGCTCTCACCGGTGAAAACGCCCGATGGCGATGCGCGCGGCGTAGTCGTCAGCGTGCGCGACATCACACAACTCAAAGATTTACAACGCTTCAAAGAGAATTTCATCGCCAACGCCGCCCATGATCTCAGTTCGCCGATTGCGACCTTGAAGACACACCTCTATCTGCTCAAAGCGCGTCCGGAGCGCGTGAATCACTATATCGACGTGCTAGAGCAGCAGACCAACCGCCTTGATACGCTCGTGCGCGAGTTGCGTACCTTGTCCGAACTCGATCGCGGGGTACTCAACTTACAGCTGACTCCCACTGATCTAAACGCCTTCATCCGCAGGACAACCATCTCGCATCGGGCTGTCGCCCATGAGAAAGGGCAGACGATACGGCTTGATCTCGCGCCGGATTTGCCAGCAGTCGCCATCGATCATAATAAATTCGAGCGTATCCTCGTCAACCTGCTGTCGAACGCCATCAATTACACGCCAAGCGGCGGCACCGTCACGCTCACGACGCGCTATGATCCTACGCAGACCACTATCTTGCTGACAGTAGGCGACACGGGTATCGGCATCCAACCTGAGAGCCTGCCGCATATCTTCCGCCGTTTCTACCGCACGGATCGCGCCAAGGATACCAATCGCAATGGCACGGGGTTGGGGCTAGCAATCGTCAAGGAAATTGTCGAGGCACATCATGGGCAAATTACAGCCACGAGTGAAATTGATGTAGGCACGACCTTTACAATCAAGTTAACGGATCAGAACATTGTCGATTTGTAACATCTTTTTAACTTTTACGGTACAGACGTTAACAAAATTACCATAAACATCTGGTGTATACATCCGCCGTTCTGTAATATTATAATTGTCAATTGTGCTTTTTTGTACACGATTAGAGTAGGTGGTCTATGTTTAAAATATCAATGCGATACATAACGGTTCTGTTTGGCGTGTTGGTGCTGGCACCAATCGCCGTGATGGGACAGAGTACCGATGAACTGTGCGAAGAGTTCATCAACGTAGTGTTTCCGGAAATT
>DAOTTV010000190.1:0-13726 GCA_034437755.1 Anaerolineae bacterium
CGAATTTTTACGCCAATCTCAACAGCGCACAGGGCTTATCGGCATTGATTGCACTAGCATTCATATTGTATTTGGGGTATCTCGTCGGCAAGAACTATCGCTTCGGCATGGGGCGCGGGTGCGTCTCGTTGATCTTGAGTTACATCCTGATGTTGGCGCTAGCGTGCGGGTGCATCTTCGCGTTCACAGCCTTGCTCGGCAGTAGGATGTAAGTGACCGTATCGCCCGATCACAATTTCGATACAATAGTATGGTGAGTCGCCATGGCTCACCGTTTGTTTTATTGGTATGCCACACATGAACAGGAGTCCCTGATGATTATCGTATCCAACCGCCTACCAGTGAATCCCGACTATGCCGAGCAATTTGAAGCACGCTTCAAAGAGCGTGAGGGGCTTGTCGATCAGATGGCGGGCTTCATCCGCTTTCACATCTTGCGCCCGACGCAGGACGACCAGCCCTATATCGTACAGACTTACTGGGAGAGCAAAGCGGCATTCGACGCATGGACAGAATCAGAGGCATTCAAGGCACAACATAGCCAACAACGTCGCCTCCCCGCAGAAGCCCTGCTCGGACGACCACAGATCGAAATTCATGAGATCATCCAAACGAATGATGCTGAAAGCGACACGCAAGAAGCGTAAGCCATCAGCGATCATGTGCGCTACACGTAATGCACCTGCGGCGTATCCTGCAAATGACGATCATCGCCGTTGAGGTCAATCTGCCATGTGTCGCCCGTCTGGACGAGGCGTGTGATACCCGCGATCGGATAGTTGAACTCGCGCTCGGGCTTGCCCACCAACACATGCGCCGTACCAGTGACGACTCGCCCATGCCCGACAATCAGCAGATGACCGTCGAAGACATCGAGCAAGCGCGTGACCGCCTGCCGATACCGCGCGAACACCTGCGGCACGCTCTCCGGGTACTGCGGCCAGATAGTTGTCGTGTGCGATAAATCCAGATTGGCAAACTGCGACACGCGCTCATCGGGCGGCGTGATGTCTGGCGCGTGCGGGATCATCGCCCGCCCTTGCCACTCGCCCATGCCAGCATCGACGTAAAACGGCATACCCAGCGCCTCAGCGATCGGTTGTGCAGTTTGTAGCGCGCGCAAATACGGCGATGAAATAATCACGTCGATTGCTTCATCTTGCAGGCGGCGCGCCAATTGTTCGGCTTGCATGATGCCAGTTGATGAAAGCGGCGAGTCGTACTTGTCACCGCCCTGCTTCGCGTGCCATTGTTTATCAACGGCATCCAGCCGTTGTCCATGACGTACCAGATAAAGTTTACGTTCTGTCATTTCTACCAATTATATCCCGACTCATCTTGTGCAATATGCATTTATCATAGCGCATGACCGGCGCAGAAGATACTCGCGAAATGGTCAGGTGTCAAGCATAAGTCACCCTCGAATTTATAACGCGGGTGCGCTAAAATATTAATAGAAGTTAAATTTAAACTACCGTCAACAGAACAATTTCCCCAATGCACCGTTAACATGATATCTAACATTAGTGAATTCCTGTAACTTGTCATGGGTGACAGGTGACAGATGTCATTCATATAAATCTCGTATAAGTTTTATAACATTGACAGAGATTGAGGATTAGATTTGTGATATTTGTCACTATTCTATTGCAATCTTGCTCATCTTTTCATATAATTTTATAGGATTCTACAGATTTTGAAGGCTATAGACTTAGGTTTCAACACATTATGACAAAACCGCGCTTTCTACAAAATAAGACTGAGAAACGTCAACCCACCCCAGCGGACAAAGAACGCGCCGCCCGCCTGACGAAGCGGCAGTACGTGCGTTTCGCGTTTTACAGCATTGATCTCGCCTGGCAACGTTTAGACTCGGATGAGCAAGCCGAGCAAAAACGCGAGTTGAGCGAGACGATTCGTAGCTTCAATCGGCAGATGCTACTGCGCCCCTACTCCACCATGGGCACGCGTGGCGATACCGAGTTACTGCTGTGGCAAATTGCCGAAACACCGCTCGCCTTTCAGGAACTCTCGGCGGCAATCCGGCGCACGCGCATGGGCGCGTATCTCACGCTAGATTATTCGTATTTCGCGCAAACTAAACGTTCGCTGTACGAAATCCGCACACCAGCACCTGATGGCGAAGAAGAAGACCCCGATGAACGCCTCGTCCTCGACCCGACCGAATCGAAATACCTGTTCGTGTATCCCTTCATCAAGACGCGTGAGTGGTATCAGCTCTCGCAGGCGGCACGGCAAGGGATGATGGACGAGCATATCACAGTCGGGCGCAAGTATCCCTCTGTCCGCTTGAACACGACGTACAGCTTCGGCATTGATGATTACGAATTCATCGTCGCGTTCGAGACTGATGAACCGTCGGATTTCCTCGACTTAGTACAGGAATTGCGCGAGACGACCGTCAGCATGTACACCCTGCAAGATACCCCACTCTTCACTTGCATCAACATGCCGCTGGACGAAGCCTTAGACGCGCTCGGCGGGCCGGAGATTGCAGAGAAGATCGACCCCGGCGAAGAATGCGAAGTGTGGCTAGATGTCTGCCCGCTGGACGATCTCGCGCCCGGTGAGACTAAAACCGTCTTCCTTGAAGGCAAAATGGTCGGGCTGTTCAACGTCGATGGCGAGCTATACGCCCTCAACAACCGTTGTAGCCACGCACGCGGGCCGCTGAACGAAGGTGAGGTCAACACCGACGACTGTAGCGTGACCTGCCCCTGGCACTACGGCAAATTCGATATTCGCACCGGTCAACCCATCGATGGCGTGGTTAACAAACCAGTCGAGACCTATCAGGTCGATGTCCGTGACGGTATCATCTGGGTTGGCACGAAGGTGACCGCTAGCTAAGCAAGACGCACAACACCGGAGGGGCGATGATCTCTCCGCTTATATCTATATCTGAGTATGTATTGGTACACAATCAACAAACGGAGCAGTAGCGAATGAGCGTAAAAGGCGCACCCAGCAAAGATTATCCCAAATATGACGACAGCGCGAAGACTTACGACGCGATTCTCGTCATGTCATTTGGCGGCCCTGAGGGGCAAGAAGATGTGATCCCATACATGGAGAATGTGACCCGCGGGCGCAACATCCCGCGTGAACGTCTGGAAGAAGTCTCCGAGCATTATCGCATGTTCGGTGGTGTCAGCCCGATTAACGCGCAAAATCGAGCGTTGATCGCGGCGCTAAAAGAAGAACTCGCCGAACATAATATTGATCTGCCGATTTACTTCGGCAATCGCAATTGGCACCCGATGATCGAAGATACCATGCACCAGATGAAAGAAGATGGCATCCAGAACGCGGTTGCATTCTTCACGTCAGGCTTCAGTTGCTATAGCGGTTGTCGCCAGTACCGCGAGAACATCATGACAGCGCAACGCGCTATCGGCGAAGGTGCGCCCACCGTCGATAAAATTCGCGTGTTCTACAACCATCCGGGCTTTATCTACTCGATGGTGGAGAACGTTAAGCAAGCACTCGCCCAATGGGACGAAGACGAGCGCGACGATGTGCATATCGTCTACACAGCACACAGCATCCCGATGGGACAAGCGCGCAACAGCGCTTACGAAGATCAACTGCACGAAGCCTGCCGCCTCGTCAACACTTTGATCGGGCGCGGTGACGAGCATGTACTGGTCTATCAAAGCCGCAGTGGCCCGCCGCATGTGCCGTGGCTAGAGCCGGACATCGTCGATTATCTGGAAGATGTCCACGAAAAAGGTGTGAATGACGTGGTCATCGTGCCGATTGGCTTCATCAGCGATCACATGGAAGTGATGTATGACCTCGATACTGAAGCGCGGGAATTCACCGATGAGAACAGTATGAAGATGGTACGCGCTGGCACGGTGGGCACCGCTAAGCCCTTCGTGCAGATGATCCGTGAACTCGTGGTCGAGCGCATGACGGAAAAGCCTGAGCGCGCGGCGCTGGGCGATCGCGGTGCAAATCACGATATTTGCCCGATTGATTGTTGCTTGCCCAGCAAACGACCACCACGTACCAAGACAACAGAAGTTACAGAAGCATAGACTACACAGAGGGCTTGCAGGTCGGTGACCTGCAACCCGACACCTTTAGGGGGTAAACTTGTGGCACTCCTTTTAATAGGACTCAATCACAAAACGACGCCAGTTGAACTACGTGAGAACTTTTATCTCAATCACGATCAACTCTACGCGGCACTCACCCGTTTGAAGCACGGCAGTGCGAACATCCGCGAGGTTGCGATCCTATCAACCTGTAACCGCTTTGAGGTCTACGCGATTGCGCGGAATGGCGATCATGCCGAGCAAGAAATCATGGAATACCTGACGCAGTATTACGATCAGGAAGAGAATAACCTGCGCGTGTTCATGTATATTGCCCGCAATCGACCCGCAGTCCGGCATTTGATGTGCGTCTCGGCAGGTCTGGACTCGATGATTCTAGGCGAGGCACAGATTCTCGGGCAGGTCGGGCAAGCGCTGGAATGTGCGACGCACGTCTCGACCAGTGGCACGTTCTTGCATCGCATGTTCGAGCAAGCGGTACGCGCTGGCAAACGCGCCCGCACCGAGACCGAAATCAGCCAGCACACCACCAGCGTCAGCCATGCGGCGGCGATCTTAGTCGCGAACCAGATGAACAACCCAGAAGCGCATGTCGTGATCTGTGGCGCAGGCGAGATGGCAGAGATGGCGGCAAAGGCGCTGACGAAAGTCGGCATGACCAATTTGCACTTCATCAATCGCACGCTGGATAACGCACAGTTACTAGCCGATGGCTATGCTGGCATCGCCTACGATTGGTCACAAATGTGGGATCAACTGAAGCAAGCGGATGTCGTCATCGGCGCGACCGGCGCACCGCACATCATCATTTATAAGAACGATGTGCAACAGGTGCTGGACGAACGCGACGGCAAGCCACTCGTGCTGGTCGATATCGCCGTCCCGCGCAACATCGAAGCCACCATTGATGCACTTGACAACGTGACACTCTTCGATATCGACGACATGCAAAAAGTGGTCGATAACAGCCTCGCCCAGCGCGAAGCCTGCATCCCAGAAGTACGCCAGATTATTGCCGAAGAGGAAGACAAATATTGGACGTGGCTCAACGAGCGCAACGTCGTACCGGTCATCAAAGACCTGCGGCGCGAAGTGCAGATGATGGTCGATGCTGAGTTAGAAGAAGCGTTGAATAAGCTCGGCGAACTCGACGAGCAGGGGCAGGCTGTAGTGCAACGAATGGCACACCGCATCATGAATAAGCTCCTACACACACCGACAGCGCAGTTACGCGCGCAAGCGGCTAACGGCAACGCCGAGGATTACGCCAATCTAGTGCGTGATCTGTTCGATCTGGTACAAATCGAGATCGAGCAAGAACAAGAAGCGGAAGAGATACGGCAACATGCCTGAGACGATCCGCATCGGCACCCGCGCGAGCAAGCTCGCCCTGTGGCAATCGAACCACATTGCTGATTTACTGCGGCGCACATACCCCGAGCGCGAGGTAGAACTAGTGGTGATGACCACCAAGGGCGATAAAATCCTCGACCAATCCCTGCCCAGCATCGGCGGCAAAGGCTTATTCACCGAAGAGCTAGAAGCCGCCCTACTGCGCGGTGATATTGACTGTGCAGTGCATAGCCTCAAAGATTTGCCGACTGACAACCCGCCGGGGCTAGTCGTCAGCGCGATTCCTGAACGTGCGCCGATCGAAGATGTGCTGGTCAGTAAAGGTCAGCGCTCACTCGCTGATCTACCACAGGGGGCGACCATCGGCACCAGTAGCCGCCGCCGCGCCGCGCAACTTCTACGGCAACGTCCTGATTTGCACATCATCGACATCCGGGGCAACGTGCCGACGCGCATCCGTAAAGCGCTCGACCCCGATAGCGATTATGACGCGACCGTTTTAGCACATGCAGGGGTGATGCGCCTCGGGTTGACCGAGCATATCGCACAAATTCTATCGCTCGACGTGATGTTGCCCGCACCGGGGCAAGGCGCAATCGGCATCCAGACCCGCACCGATAACGCCGATCTGTTCGCCCCCTTAATTGACTGGCAAACGCGCCTCGCCGTGACCGCAGAGCGCACATTCCTGAACAAGCTCGGCGGGGGCTGTGCCGTGCCGGTCGCCGCTCATACCGTCCTCGATGGCGATACCCTGCGCTTCAGAGGACGCGTGAACGATGTTGATGGCCGCAAACAGATTGAAGTCACGCGCACAGCAAACGCACAAGCGGACAGCCACGCGCTAACTATCGCCGCGGCTATCGGGCGCTCAGCAGCAGAAGAAGCGATTCAACAGGGTGCGAATGAGATACTCGCGGAGTTGAAAACATGAGTCTAAAAGACAAGCGCGTGGTCGTCACCCGCGCGCCCCATCAAGCCGAAGCACTGGTTCAATTATTGCGGCAACGCGGCGCTATTCCGCTGATTTATCCCTGCATCGACATTGCACCACCCGCCGATTCCAGCGCTATTGATGCAACCCTGCACAACCTGCAAGCCTACGATTGGCTGGTACTCACCAGCAGTAACACGGTCATCGCCCTTCATCGGCGTTTGGGTGCATTGCAGATCGTGCCGGACTGGCGGCAGATCAAGATTGCGGCGGTCGGCACAGCAACTGCCGAGGCAGTCAGCGCGCATTTCGGCACAACGGTGGATTTTATTCCCGACACGCAAACCGGCGAAGCGCTGGCAGAAACTATTGAAATCGACCACGGCGCACAGGTGATTCTACCAAAATCCGCGCTGGCAGATGATCGCCTCGCGCAGGCCCTACGCGATAAGAGCGCGGTCGTGCGCGAGATTGTCGCCTATGAGACAGTGATGGGTAGCGGCGGCGAAGATGTGCCGACGCTGATTACCGCCGGTGAGGTCAACGCGATTACGTTCACCAGCCCGAGTACGGTCGAAAATTTCATGGAGCGCATCCATCCGGTGATGGCGCTCGATATTCCGGTGGCGGTCATCGGCACGACGACTGCGGCGAAAGCGCGTGAATGGGGCTTCCAGCGTGTGATTCTGCCCGATCACTTCTCACTAGAGATGATGGTCGATGCTTTGAGCGAATCCACCTGAGCTTGATCGCCAATTGATAGCATACATTTCGTACCGCCGAAATTATTCTTGATTTGAGAGGACAATACATGACAACACCCACCCGCACAGCTAGCCGTGCGACTTACCCTAGTGCGCGACCGCGCCGCTTACGCATCCAACCGAACGTGCGCCGCATGGTGCGCGAGACACAATTGACACCGGCAGATTTCATCTATCCTCTGTTCATCCGTCATGGCACCGACGAAAAGCGCCCGATTAGCTCGATGCCGGGGCAGTTCCAACTCTCGGTCGATCATCTGGCGGACGAAGCACGACACATCGCGAGCCTCGACATTCCGGCGGTCGTACTGTTCGGTATTCCAGAAGAAAAAGATTGGTGTGGCACCGATAACATGAGTGCCGATGGCATCGTGCCACAGGCGATCCGTGCAATCAAAGATGCCGTGCCGGACTTAATCGTGATTAGCGATATGTGCTTCTGCGAATACACCGATCACGGGCATTGTGGCATCATCAACACGCCCGACCACGAGCATTACAATCCCGACTTGCCACAGGGCTATCTGCTCAACGACATCACACGCGAGATGCTGGGACAAGCCTCCGCGACGCACGCCCAAGCCGGTGCCGACATCATCGCGCCTTCGGGCATGATTGATGGCATGGTCGGTGCAATCCGCCACGCCTTAGACGACGCGCATCACCAGCATGTGAGCGTGATGAGCTATGCCGCCAAGTATTCCAGCGCCTTCTACGGGCCTTTCCGCGATGCCGCCGAAAGCCCGCCGAGTTTTGGTGATCGCTCGCAGTACCAGATGGATCCCGCCAATCGGCGCGAAGCCCTGAAAGAAGTCGCGCTCGACGTGCAAGAAGGCGCAGATTATTTGATGGTCAAACCGGCGCTCGCCTACCTCGACATCATTCGCGACGTGCGGAACAACTTCGATCTGCCGCTTGCCGCCTATCAAGTCAGCGGCGAGTTCTCGATGATGCACGCGGCAGCGAACATGGGCTGGCTTGATTTAGAGCGTGCCGCGCTGGAAAGCCTGTTGAGCATCAAACGAGCCGGGGCTGACTTAATCCTGACCTACTTCGCCAAAGATGCCGCGCAATGGCTGAGCGACTGACAGCCACGCCAGCATCCCGATTCCTATTGATGCGAACAATCACACCGTCAACCAAATGAAGGATATTGATCCGATGACACAAGCACAATCCACCACCAATATCACCGACGCTCTGAACCAGTCGCGCTTCATGCGTGCGGTTCGTCGCCAGCCCGTTGATGCCGTGCCAATCTGGCTGATGCGACAAGCCGGGCGGTATATGGCCGAATACATGGTACTGCGCGAGAAATACACGTTCCTCGAACGGGTGAAGACCCCCGAGATGGCGAGCGAGATCACCCTGCAACCGATCGAAGCCTTTGATCTCGACGCGGCGATCATCTTCTCCGATATTTTGCCACCGCTAGAAGGCATGGGGTTAGACCTTGAGTTCATCACCGGCACCGGCCCTGTGATTAACAATCCAGTGCGGACACTGGCAGACATCGACAAGCTCAGCACGCCCCCCGCCGAGGAGAATATGCACTACACGCTCGAAGCGATTCGCATCACACGCGCGGCACTCAACCAGCGCGAGCGCATCATTCCTTTGATCGGCTTCAGTGGCGCACCCTTCACGATGGCATCGTATGCGATCGAAGGCGGCGGCAGTAAGAACAAAATCCACATGAAAAGCCTGATGTTCAACCAACCGCAAGCCTGGGATCGCCTGATGACGAAACTCGCCATCGTTGCCGGGAATTATCTCAAAGCACAGGCGGCGGCGGGCGCACAGGTCTTGCAGTTGTTCGATAGCTGGGTTGGCGAACTAACCCCGAACGATTATCGCAATTTCGTCGCGCCTTACAGCAAGCAAGCCATCGACATTGCCCGCGATGCTGGCGTGCCGATCATTCACTTCGGCACCAACACCAACGGCATGTTGACCGATATTCGCGATGCGGGTGGCGATGTGATCGGCGTGGATTGGCGCATCGACATCGACAAGGCGGCGGGTATCCTCGGGGATGATGTAGCTATACAGGGCAATCTCGATCCGGTCGCGCTCTTTGCCGATTGGGACGCGCTCGAACGACGTGCTAGCGATGTTATCGACCGTATGCGAGGACGCGATGGTTTCGTGTTCAATCTCGGTCACGGTATCCTGCCGAAAACGCCACGCGAGAACGTCAAGCGTCTGGTCGATTTCGTCCACGATTACAGTAGCAAATAACCCACAGGCCTTATGCAAGGAGCAGACGATGACGCTGAAAGTCATTTCGCTGGGGTCGATCGGCACACTGATCGAATCATCAGATATGCAACGGCGGGCTTATAACCGCGCTATCCGCACAGCAGGCTTCGATTGGGAGTGGGATCGCGAGCTATACTCGCGCCTGTTGCAAGTGTCAGGCGGGCGTAAGCGCGTGCGCGATTATGCCGCAACCGTCGGCGATACCATCACCGAAGAGCAGGTGACAGCGATCCACACCGGTAAGTCGCGCATCTATCAAGAGATGCTGAGAGACGAGGGCATCAGCCTGCGCGCCGGCATCGCTGAATTGATAGCGGCGGCGCAGGCAGACGATCTCAAGCTGGTGTGGGCGGCAGGCACCAGTTGGCAAAATCTAGAAGCAATTGTCGATGCGCTAGACGGTGCGCTCTCGTTCGAGATGTTCGCGCTCGTCACGCATCAGACGATGTTGACCAAGCGCAAGCCCGACCCTGAGACCTTTCATATCATCATGGAGAAGCTAGGCGTGAGTGCCGATGAGATCATCGCCATTGAAGATACAGAGTCAAGCCTCTTATCGCCAGTGGCGGCCGGCGTGCGCGTGGTGGCGACACCCGGCGCGCTGACCCGCAATCAGGATTATTCGCAGGCAACCGCCATCGCTGAGAATGGCGAGATTGCCGATCTCGATTGGCTCAAGTCTCTACTACCGTGACCGATCAATTGCCCAGCAACCCAGAGGATACCTTATGACCCAGCAAACCCAACTCGCGATCATCGGCGGCGGCATCGCTGGCTTGAGCGCGGGCTGGTATGCCCAGCAACACAATATCGACTACACCCTGCTTGAGAAATCGGCACGCTTCGGCGGGCTGATCCACAGCGAGTATCACGACGATCTCACAATTGAGTTCGGGCCGGATGCCGTCATCACGCGCAAGCCACACGCCAAACAACTGGCGGAGGCGATCGGGCTAGGCGACGAGATCATCGCCGTCAACGATACGCCCGAGCGCATCTATATCCTATCAGATGGCGACCTCGTGCCGATGCCCGACGGCGTGCGTTTGCTCGTCCCCACCGATTTGATGGCGTGGTTACAATCGCCCCTGCTGACGTGGGAGGGGCGCAAGCGTGCCTTGGATGACCTGATTATCCCGCCCAAAGATGACGACAAAGACGAATCACTCGCGGCGTTCGTCAAGCGGCGCATGGGGGCCGAAGTCCTCGATAAGCTGGCAGACCCCCTGCTAGCCGGTGTCTATAACGCCGAGATGGACAAACAGAGCATCCTCGCCACCTTCCCGCAATACCGCGCGCTCGAAAAAGCACACGGGAGCTTGATCAAAGGCATGGCACACGCCCGCCAGAGCGCACCGCCTAGCGATAATAGTCCGGCGCTCATCAGCTTTCGACAGGGCTTACAACAATTCATCGACACACTTCGCGACCGTCTCAGCGGTGACTTACACCTGAATACCGGCGTGAGCGCGATCGTCAAAGGCGCGGACGGTGGCTATACCCTGACGCTGAGCGACGGCGAAACCCTGCACGCCCAGCAGATCATCGCCGCCACACCCGCGAACATCACCGCGCATCTGCTGGCGGATGTCGCGCCCCACGCCGCGCAAACCCTGAACCAGATTCGTTACGCGGGAGTCGGCAATCTCTCGCTCGCCTACCGCCCCGCTGACGTGCCGCGTCCACTGGATGCTTACGGCGTTGTCATTCCCAATAGCGAAGGGCGTAACATCGACGGAATGCAGTGGTCAAGCGCGAAATGGATCAACCGCGCGCCGGATGACAAAGTACTCCTGCGCGTGTTCTTCGGCGGGCCGCACACACGCGCGATGCTCGATCATGACGATGCCGAACTCGAACGGCTCGTGCGCGCTGATATGCGCGATATTCTCGGCATCACAGCCGAGCCGCTATTCTGTACTCTGCGCCGCTGGCATAAGGGTTATCCGCAGTACGATGTCGGTCATCTCGACCGCGTACGCGCGATCGAAAGCGCTCTGCCAGCAGATATCGCCGTCGCCGGTAACGCCTATCAGGGCGTAGGCGTGCCGGATACGATCAAGACGGCTATACACGCCATTGAAAAATTAGCAAAGGAAAGCGCATGACACCCAATTCTGAGAAGTTATATGCTCGTGCACAAGAGCTACTACCCGGCGGTGTGAACAGCCCCGTTCGCGCCTTCAAAAGCGTCGGCGGCACGCCACGTTTCATCGATCGTGGGCAGGGCGCGTATATGATGGATGTCGATGGCAATCGCTATATTGATTACGTCCTCAGCTGGGGGCCGCTGGTACTCGGTCACGCATATCCAGCCGTGGTCGATGCCCTGCAAGATGCCCTCACACGCGGCACGAGCTATGGCGCACCAACCGCCATCGAAAACGACCTCGCAGAACTCGTGATCGAGATGATCCCCAGCATCGAGATGATTCGCTTCGTCAATAGCGGCACCGAAGCCTGCATGAGCGCGCTTCGGTTGGCACGCGCCTATACCGGACGTGACAAGATCATCAAATTCGCTGGCAATTATCACGGACATGCTGATATGCTCCTCGTACAAGCCGGTAGCGGCGTGGCGACTTTCGGCTTGCCCGACTCGCCGGGTGTGCCTAAAGGCACAGTACAGAATACGTTGACCGCCCCTTACAACGATCTCGACGCAATCCGCAAGCTCTTTGCCGAGCATCCCGACGAGATTGCCGGTGCGATTGTCGAGCCAATTGCCGCCAATATGGGCTTCGTCACGCCAGATGAGGGCTATCTACAGGGCTTACTCGACATTTGCCACGAACACGGCGCAGTCTTGATCTTCGATGAAGTCATGACCGGCTTCCGCGCGAGCATCGGTGGCGCACAGGAAGCCTACGACATTGATCCTGATATTACCTGCCTCGGCAAGGTGATCGGGGGTGGCTTGCCGGTCGGTGCGTATGCTGGCAAACGCGAAATCATGGCACATGTCGCGCCTATGGGTACGATGTATCAAGCTGGAACGCTCTCCGGCAATCCGCTAGCGATGACCGCCGGCTTAGCGACAATTAGCGCGTGGCGCGAAGATGGCATGTTCGCCACTGCCGCCGCCAAAGCCGAGACACTGACGGACGGCATGCGCGCCATCAGCGAAGAGATGAGCATCCCAATGCAAGTCGGGCGACAGGGGACGATGTTCGGCGTGTACTTCTTGCGTAGCGCCGATGCCCACATTCGTGATTATGCCAGCGCCAAGCAACACGCGCACACTGACTTTTACGGCAAGTTCTATCATGAGATGCTCGCGCGCGGGGTGTATCTCGCGCCGAGCCAGTTCGAAGCGGGTTTCATCAGCGCGGTGCATAGCGATGACGACATCGACCACACGCTGACAGCCGCCCGTCAATCCCTGCAAGCGGTCGTCAGCACCGCCTAACAACGCGCCGGATGTGGTCAAGGTAAGTCAGCAGATGTAAGATGTTGTTGGCGAACATATTGAACCGCTCTCAGCCCTCATCCCCCAGCCCCTTCTCCCGAACGCTAGCGCTAGGAGACGGGGAGATAAGCGCGTGTGTCGTCCCTCTCCTAGCCACATTGTGGCGGTCGGGAGAGGGATTTGGCTCTTTGGAATTTCGCGTGGTTTTTGTTGCAGGGGCTTTGCCCCCGCACCCCCACAAGAAACTGTCGTTCCTTGACCTCGTTCAAAAAAGCAAAAGTTTTTGGCGTTCCCTTTTTGAAAAAAGGGAACAAGAAGCGCTTGACCACGCAAGATACGAAAGAACCAGGGATTTAAGGTGAGGGCTGGAGTCGCCAACAGTCTCCTTTAGCAATTTAGTCAAACACTAATCATCGACAATCGTCGGTACGGACTCGCAATCCCCAACTTCTGTGACCACGTCCGAGCGCACCCACGACTCGCCGTTAATCTGCCACCACGTAAAGCCGTCGGTATCCTGCGCCTGCCCCGTGACCGCCTGTAAATCCACCAGCGGCAATTGATCGACACGCTCAAAGTCTGTGCCGGGGCCAGCGCGTAAGTTGCCGCCAACTTCAGTATTCACCATACAACGCACATTATCGTTGGTCAGCAACATCGTGAATTCATCCGATACGGTACAATCTTCGCCGAAGAACAGCGTAATCTCGCCCTGCAATTCACTCGCAGAGACGACCGTCACAGCATAGCGATAGGTCGATGTGCCATCGCCCGTATTACGCACGAAAGCATACTGATTGTCCTCAGCAGTCGGCGTGAACACGAGTGGCGGCCACACCCACGCATCAATCGCCGTGAAGCCCTCATCGGTCACACCCATGAAGAACGGGCGATTGCGCGATGTCGTCCCGCGTGAGCC
>DAOTTV010000191.1:0-4518 GCA_034437755.1 Anaerolineae bacterium
ACACATCTCAGCCAACTGTGACGGGAACACCAAAAACTTTTGGTCTTTTGAACGCGCAGCGTTCACAATGAACAAGGTCAAGGAACGATAGTTCCTTGTGGGGGGGGCGGGGGCAAAGCCCCTGCGACAAAAACCACGCGAAATCCCAAAGAGCCTAACTATCCGGCCCTCTCCTGACCACCACAATGTCGCTAGGAGAGGGACATCAACCGCGCTTGTCTCCCCTTCGCCTGACCTGAGTAGTTACTGCGCCGGCGGATCACGCTTGCTCCTGTGTGCGCGCGGCTTTGGTGGCGGCGATCAAGGCTTCGGCATCGTCCATCGTATCGACAAAATGACTGTTGAGTGGCACGCCCAAGCGCTGGATGGTTTTCGCGATCAGGCGCGTCAGGCGGCTCGCCCCGACGATCACCGTGATGCTGTCTGGATTATTCAGCAAGGCTTTATAATCGGGCAGGGCGTGCAGGATATACTGCGGTACCGTGTTCGCTTGCCGCATGTCGAGGACGTAGTATGTCGGTATGTTATCGCGTGTCACCCCCAACTTTGGTGCACAGGCATAGAGTTCCTCAACAACTTCGTCGATCGTCCATCCGCCCGTGATGACGTGTAAGACAATCGTCTGCGCGTCGTCGTACCATCTCGTGTGAATTGGCATAGGTTGTGAACCTCGTTACTCGGTGGGATAGACTAGCCCCCACGTCGTGCGAATGTGATCCATGAGTGCCATCGTCTGCAATGTATCGTCTAAGGTGCGATGCTCGCTCTCGCGCTTGCCAGCCTGCAAGCATTGATGCACTTCGTCTGCTTCGTAGTTCAAGCCACTGCTTTGATACGGGATATGGTGCGTGATTGCGTCCTTGCCGTCGAACGCGATGGTGATCTGGGTCGGGTGATGGAAATTCTCATGGATGCGGATGTAGCCTTTGCTCCCTTTGATCGTCGCTTCGACCGGATGATTAGCCCCCACGCCGGATGATAAGAGCGCGCTACGCCCGTTTTCGTAGGCGAACAGCAGGCTATTCTGCTCATCAACACCGGTGCTGGCAAAACGGGCATGGCTGGTGACGGTATCGGGGTAGCCCATGACCATTGTTGCGAAGGTGATCGGATAAATGCCGACATCCAGCAATGCGCCGCCGCCGAGATCGAGATTGTAGATGCGTCCCTGCGGGTCGGGGTCTAGCTCGACGTTGAGATGCGCGGTGGTCAGCAACACTTCACCGATTAACCCATCTGCTAGCCAGCGGCGTAATTGCACCACCGCCGGCAGATAGCGCGTCCACAGGGCTTCCATCAGGAACAGGTCTTTCTCGCGGGCGAGATCAATGCAGGTCTGCGCCTCGGCTTGGTTGATGGTGAAGGGCTTCTCGCACAGGACGTGCTTGCCCGCATTCAGGGCGAGGCGCATATTCTCCTTGTGGAAGACGTGCGGCGTGCCGATGTAGATCACATCGACTTCATCATCGTTGACGAGTGCTTCGTAGCTGTCGTGGCGGTGGGGTATGTCGAAATCGTCGGCGAAATCGTCGGCTGTCGCCTGCTTGCGCGATCCTACTGCGACGACTTGCGCGTTATCTAAGCTCGCGATGCCTCTGGCAAACGCCCGCGCGATCGTCCCTGTACTCATGATTCCCCAGCGTAGTGTGTCGGTCATTCAGGTCTCCCTTACACAAGATAACTCAAGTGTTATTTTAGTTGATTTTTAGTTGATATTTAATTGAGATATAGAAGATGTTGTTTAGGATTTCGCGTGGTTTTTATGGCAGGGGCTTTGCCCCCGCGCCCTCACAAGGAACTGTCGTTCCTTGACCTTGCCCATTTTGAACGCATAGTGTTCAAAAAAGCAAAAGTTTTTGGCGTTCCCTTTTTTCAAAAAGGCGACAAAAAGAGCTTGACCACGCAAGATACGAAAGCCCCATAGAAGATTGACTTCTATATCAAAATACTTATGGCACAACATAACTCATTTGCCCTGCGTGCCGATGCGCTCTGCATCTACAATGATCGTATTCATAAGCAGACGAAGGAGCAAGGCATTCCTCATGGCGACATTCAAAAACCTGACATTTGTCGATTATCGCGATCAATATTTCCAACAGATGACGCACACCCTCGTTGACGTACGCACACGCAGCGAATACATACAAGGTCATGTGCCGGGCGCGGTCAATATTCCGCTCGATCAATTACAAGGGCGCACGGACGAAATCGCGAGCGATCGACCGGTGGTTGTCATCTGCGCGACGGGCAATCGCAGTCAAACAGGCGCGAAAATCTTCAAACAGGCCGGATACAGCGAGGTCTATAACCTGCAAGGCGGCACGATGGTCTGGATGATGAACGGAAAGTCGCTCGAATACTGAGTTACACCCGTCAGGCGAAGCCCCCCGCATTCGCCTGACTATAACACTAATGCATGCAAATACAAACTATTCTATAACGGTACCTGTCGTGATTTTACGACTTATTGATTGCTTTTGTGTTGTCTATCTGTCTATAATTTAATTATCTGAAACATTTCATACAAAAAGGCTGATAGGGAACACACATGAAGAATTTACGTATCACACTGATGATTGCCATACTCCTGTTGACAGTCGCGCTGGTCGGCGCACAAGAAGATGTTGAAACCACCGTCGAAGCCGATGCTGTCTCCGGCACATTCATCCAATTTGCTGATAGCGCCACCTTGATCGAAGATGAGATGGGCGATCTGACGCTGACACTGGCAGGCGTGGACGACGCGACAGCCTGGCAATTCATCGCCCCTGACCTGACTGCCGGTCGCTTTGATACATCTCTGCTGGCGATCTACTGGAGTGCCGCCGACGACCTGAGTACCGAAGCCGTGCTGACATCCGGCAATGTCGTCGTCGAAGTCACGCTGAGCATGCCCGATTATAACCTTGAAACTGGCGTGATGCGCTTTGACGCAGAAGTGAGCGATTTCTACCTGACCCCGACTGATCTTGAAATCAAGGGCTTCACCCTGCCGGAAGAATTTGACGCGACCACGCTCATGATTAACTTCGAGCAGGACTTCATCGATAGCCTGAACGCTGGGCGCGATGCCGCTGGCTTCCGCGCAACTGTCGGCAACAACTGCTCGGCACCGCAATGCTAACATAAGCACGACTGGACTTGAAGCAAAAAGAGGACAGCCACACGCAGGCTGTCCTCTTTGCGTTGCAGATTAGGATTACAGTGGCGGACGCTTCGTCTTGTCGTCTGGTTTGGCTTTGCGAGCATCGCCATAGCCGAGTTCTTTACCGAAACCCGCTATCAGATGATATTGCGTGAACTGGCTCATGATGCCCAGCATGCCGACAATTATGAGATAGATTGCGGCTGCGATGTAGAAGCCGGTGCCGAAATCCGCCATGACGTTGGTCGGCGCGCTGGATGCGAGATAATCAGGGTTAGAGATGTACGCCGTATCGGGCACGGCGGCTTCGAAGAAGGACCCGATCGCCCCGCCCAGCATCCCGTAGATGATGCTGACGATGATCAAATACATGCCGAGCATGAAAGCGTTGCCGAAGTGCCGGCCCACTAGCCCGAAGTTGCGCGGAAGCTGGAAGAGTACCCCGCTTCTACGCTCGGCGGCGTAGCGCACCATGGCGACCAGATATGCCACGCCCGACCACACAGACAGGACTAGCGCGACGACCACCCCCATACAGGCGAACAAGATCGGCGCGAGCGCGGTCTCAGTCGATGTCATGCTCAGGGTATCCGGCGGGGTGCTGAGAACCACAAGCACCGTGAATATGACGATCAGTATCATGAGCGGGATATAGTAGATGACACCGGCGAGCATCACCAGCGAGCCACGCCCGATGTCCTGTCCGATCTGGAAGGGGGGCGCGTGTAGCTGATCGTCGATCACGCTTCGGGCGACGCGCACCAGATACCCGCTGAGCGTGAGGCTGTAGCCCAGCGCACCAATGATCAGTGTGGCGAAACCCAACCAAAGATGAACGGTGACCATCAATCCGATGCCCCCGACGATGACGGCGGCATAGATCAGCGTGAAGGTCAAGGCTTTGAGGATGTTATTTTGCTGGAACGGATATTGCAGTGCCGCTCCTAGTTCCATGATGATACCCTTCGTCTATCTATCATAAATACGACAAAAGTAGGCTCTTTGGGATTTCGCGTGGTTTTTGTCGCAGGGGCTTTGCCCCCGCACCCTCACAAGGAACTATTGTTCCTTGACCTTGTTCATTTTGAACGCATAGCGTTCAAAAAAGCAAAAGTTTTTGGCGTTCCCTTTTTTAAAAAAGGGAACAAAAAGAGCTTGACCACGCAAGATACGCAAGGCCCCAAAAGTATTATCGCTTAGTTCTTGCTAAAGGGCAATCGGCTCTGCACCAATTGATTATGAGCCTATGAACGGGGCTAAAACATAGCGCCAGCGCGTGCAGAAAGCGGTCCAGGGGCGGCCGCTTCGCCCCCTGGATGGCGTCGACGAGCGCCTCGGCGGAGGTCCGGGCGAAGCCTTCGAGGCGTTCC
>DAOTTV010000192.1:0-5008 GCA_034437755.1 Anaerolineae bacterium
CCTCACCCTAAATCCCTCTCCCGACCGCCACTATGTGGCTAGGAGAGGGACTTCAACTGTGCTTGTCTTGAGGGCAGAAGCTGGCGTAAATCAATTGACCTGAGTAGTTACAGGATTTGTTAGAGCGAAGCCGTCATACAACGGGCGCACTATCATTCGCCCTTACACTAAGTCCCTCTCCTAACCCACGCGAACGGTAATCAGGAGAGGGAATTAGGGGGCGAGCTGAGTAGTTACGGTGATTGCTTAGTCACGCCCGCCAGCGAACAGACGGAGCAGGAAGATGAACAGGTTGATGAAATCGAGATAGAGCATCAACGCGCCCATGATTGCCAGCTTCGCCATATCATCGCTGTGTTCTTGATACTCGGGCATCGCCGCCAGATTTTTGATGCGCTGGGTGTCCCACGCGGTCAAACCGGTGAACAACAGCACGCCGAAGACGCTGATGATGAAATCGAGCATAGTGCTACCTAAGAAGATGTTGACCACGATCGCGATCATCAAGCCAATCAGCGCCATCATGAAGAAGGTGCTGAACTTGCTCAGGTCAACCTTGGTGGTATAGCCGACGACGGTCATCGCGCCGAATAAACCGGCGGTCGTCAGGAAGGCGTTAGTGATCGCCATGCTCTGCCCGGTAGCGACGAGACCGAAGAAGATCACGCCGAAGGTCACACCGTTGAGTGCCGAGTAGAAGAAGAACAAGCCACCGGCAACTGTCGGGGAGACCCGTTGCATCATCCACCCCAGCGCGATCACGACGACGACTTGTAAGATCACCAGGGGTAAGTACCAATTAGCGGCGACAGCGACGATATTCTCATTCGACGCGACGAAGAACGAGAGCAAGGCGGTCGTCAGCAAGCCTAAGCCCATCCACATATAGACGAGGCGCATCAAAGGACGAAGCGCGACCGAGCTTTCTTGCTCGCGGGATGGGGCGTACGACAGGGGATTGGAGTTATTCCGATTGAACATACTTATACATATTCCTCACTTCACAGTTTACTAGTATTGATAGTGTACACCAAATTTCTTAAAATTTCGCAAATACCCCGAAAAAATGGGGGTTATTTCATCTGATATTAACACGTCATGAGCTACTGGGGACTGAAAGCGCCGGTTCGTAGGCGAGGATGCGCTTGCGCCACGTCTCTGGCACAGCAACCGACTGATCGTTTTCATAGTTATAGGCGACCATCACCGTCTTAATCGTCGCCGCGATTTCTGGCTCAGTCGTGCCGGCCTGACGCATGATGGCGTACTCAAAATCGAAGCTCTTGCCACCGAGCCGACTGACGCGGATATACACCGCCGATTGATGCTCGTAGGCGATAGGCAACTTATAATCGATTTCAGTACGGGCGAGGATCATGCCCAGCTTGCGCCAATTGCCATCCCACTGGCACACATCGCGCACATAGAGGATACGCGCCTGTTCAGCATAGGTCAGGTATTTGGCATTGTTCAGGTGGCCCAGCACGTCGAGATCAGCAAAGCGGACTTCCATCGCGTGGACATAACGGAACTGGTCGAGATTCATGGTAGCTCCTCAGGGCTTGTACTATCGACATTTGCTCTATTTTAGGCGTATCACCCAAAGCCTGCCACAAATCTATTTGTGACATTTGCACCAATTTAACCCTGATTAGCGTCATATAGCGGGGGGCGTGTGTGCAAGATAACTGAATCGCCCGCGATACGACGCTTGTTTATATTAAAATTATGACAAATATCGTATCCTATAGATACAAATAGTGTTATGGAGTGGTTGTAAATGGCTAAGATTAAAAAGCGTATCCGCCATGTCATTTCGACCGTGAAGACGGTCGTGAAGAGCGACGATGGCGATAACAAGCACAAGCAACAAGACCGACGTTCGTTACCCAACCAGAAAAATCGTTATTACACGTAAACCACAACTTTTTGTGGTTCTTTCGTATCTTGCGTGGTCAAGTTCTTTTTGTTCCCTTTTTTCAAAAAGGGAACGCCAAAATGAACAAAGTCAAAGAACGACAATTCCTTGTGAGGGTGCGGGGGCAAAGCCCCTGCGACAAAAACCACGCGAAATCCCAAAGAACTCTTTTGTTTTTCCTGACGACAGCGGCGAGCTAGCGATCTAGTCCGCCGTTTTTGTATCATACAAGGTGTCGGATCAAAAGCAGTCAACCTACGCGAGGTTGACTGCTGTGCGGGTCTCATTGATTGTGCGGTGCTTACTTGATTTCGACTGTTGCGCCGGCTTCTTCTAGCTGGCTCTTGGCATCTTCGGCTTGTTCTCTAGGAATTTCTTCCAGAACGGTTGCCGGTGCGCTCTCGACCTGTTCCTTAGCTTCTTTCAAGCCGAGGCTGGTGATGGCACGCAGTGCCTTGATGACGTTGATCTTCTTGGGGCCAATTTCTTTGAGGATCACGTCGAATTCGGTTTGTTCTTCTTCTTCTTCGGCGGCGGCACCAGCAACAGCACCCGGAGCAGCCATCATCATGCCACCACCAACAGCGGCTTCTACGCCGAGTTCTTCTTCGAGGGCTTCTTTCAGTTCTTTCGCTTCTAGCAGGGTCAAGCTACTGATTTGTTCCACAAGGCTTTGAATATCTGCCATAAGATTGTTCCTTTCGTCAGGTTGCGCGTCGGGCGCGCATGTCATCACTGAAGGGTTAATGGATAGATTCAGCTGGGCACATTGGCACAGCTACGGTACAACGGATCAAGCGGCTTCGTCGTCGCCACCTGCTTCGTCGTCTTTATCAAGCCACGCTTGCAACACGTTGACCACGCCACTCTCTGCATTTTGCAGGATTGTCACGATATTGCGCGACGGTGAGACGATGAGACCAATAATCTGTGCTTGCAATTCGGGCAGTGTCGGCAGTTCAGAAACAGCCTTAACCGCATCCACATCCAGCGCTTGTGCTTCACCGGTCATCACGCCGCCCTTGATTTGGAGCTTCTCATCAAGGTCTTCGTCGTCGATGAAATCAAGCACTGCTTTCGCCACGCCCGGCAAGTTATCGCGACCAAAGGCGACAGCTGTCGGGCCGTTGAGCGCGTCTTCGGGGACGAGCCAGCCCTTTTGCTCGAGCGCAATGCGAATGAGTGTGTTCTTGGTGACGACATACTTGCCGCCAGCGTCGTAAATGGCTTTACGGAGTTCCTGTGTTTTGGCGACATCCATGCCAACAGAAGCCACGACAACGAAGCCGTTGCTCTCTTCTAGCAATTCGCCATACTGCGCGACCAGTTCTTCTTTACGTTCTCTCGTAATTGGCAAAACTAGTCATCCTTTCAGTCAGCGTCAATCAGCTAACATCCGATAAAATCAAAAAAGCGACCCGCAAACGCCGAGGTCGCCCAATAGACAGCATTAGGTTGTCTAGTGGTTTTTGCGAACTCTTGCCTCGGCTGGATAATTAAGGGCAAGTGCCCCCCAACGGTCTACGGTAGAGTAAAACCGTATTCAATTAAGACAGACGAATATTATAGAGCCGGATGCGGCGCGGGTCAACTGTTAGATTGTGGCAGATCAAAGCGACAGACAGTCGCGGCTTCGTCCGCGGGCATGGCGACCGGACAGTGTGCTAGCAATTGCCCATTCCGCCGCACTTCAAAATACGCGGACGCTTGCCGACTGACCCAGAAGGTACGGAACGTGCGCCAGTAGCGCGTGCGCGTCTGGCAAACGTCCGAGGGCGATTGCGCTAGCGATAGCGAGCGATACGCATGATCCCAGACCTGTGTGCAACGCCCCGGCAACAGGGCCTCGCCGCCCATGTTCCACTCGTTCGACGAGAACGAATAAGTCGGGAGCGCGTCATTCTCGTACAGGCGGAACGACAGCGCGTGGATGCTGGCGGGGTCATCGCTGGCATTGAGCAAGACGAGCGTGCGGCTATCGTAGCGCAGGGTCATCGCCTGTACGCGCCGGTTCTGCGCCTGTGTGCCACTGGTCAAGCTCATGAGATAAGCGCCGAGTGCGCCGCCAACACCGCTATAGACCAGCCCGCCCACCAGCAACAAACAGGCGATCAGCGCGCCGATCACCGCTTGATAGCGCGCGACCTGCTGGCGGGTCGTCGTGCGCGAGGGTTGCGTGACGACATCCTGATTGAGATGCTGATAGATGCTTGTACGCAGATCACGCAGGGCGCGTCCCTGCTGACGACGGGCATCAATGTATTGTGCGCCACTGAGCGCGAAGGGGATTGCATCCTGTTCCGTACCGCGCACCAGCATAGGGACGATCAGCAGGTCGTGTAATTCGGCATAGTCAATCTCACGCTGAACCCACTTCGACTCATTCGCCGATGGGCTGAGCAAGACGACCATCACTTCGGACGCGATGATCGCCTGCTCAATCTGCTCTTTCCATGACGCGGTGCCGGGGTCGATGCCCTCGTCCGTCCAGACGCTGATGCCCGCTTGACGTAGGGCATCGCGCACCCGTTGCATGGTGCTGGTATCCTGTCGGCTATAGCTGATAAAAATCTGATGTTGCACGACGCTTATTGTCCCTGTGTTATAAATTCATTCCGTATCCATTATAACGCAAGGTTGATTAAAGGTTAGTTGATTGTTGCAATACTGTAAGGCAATCATCATGCCACGTTTGACCGCGCGCGTAGCGGCGCGGCTCAAGCGTCGTCGCTGGCAGTATGTGCCTCAAGACGGGCGAGCGCATCCTGTAAGCGCTGTTGGCGGATGCTGGCGGTCATGTCGCCGCGCGTGCGCTCCAGCACGCTCCGCACGATGTCTGTCTGGCGGCGTAAGCCATGCGTCAGCGCGTCGGGGAAGTCAAACGTGATCAACTGCCCGTAGATGTCGTCCATCCAATCCAGTAGGCGTTCGGCTTCGTCCAAGCGTCGTTGCTCATGGCGCATAATATCGAGGATGAAGCGGCGGCACTCGGTCGCGGCTTCGGCCATCCCGCGCAAATAAGTTGACCCTTCGACGTTCAAATCAGCGGCTGTCGGCAAGTCCGTATCTTGGATGATGGCATAGGTGATG
>DAOTTV010000193.1:0-2074 GCA_034437755.1 Anaerolineae bacterium
AGATTGAATCGCGCCCCACTCGTCATCAGCCGTGGCAGTATATGTTCTACGTCGATTTACACGGTCATGTGCATGATGCGAACTTCAAAGGCGCGATCGAAGCCCTTAAACAAGAGGCGGCAACTGTACAAATCCTGGGATCATATCCCGCCGCTGAAACGCCCGAAGTTCCATGAGCAATGATCCTATGCGATAATTTTGCGATAATTTATAACTTTCTGTTAAAATATACAGTAATCTTTGTCTATTTTATACAAATGGAACATGTTATGACGACAGTTGATGCAACAATCACGCTGACACAGGGCGCGCCTACTGCTGATATGACATCACAATCACTTATCGTGAACGCTGTAGCTACTGCCCATTAACAGTATGATATGACAATGATGCGTTATGGTGATACACAGGGCTTTGCATCATTACGTTATTGACTCGCCACACAATTTGAGAGTGATTACGATCAATTCATCATCGGTAATGGATTAATTAATTTACTCGCATTGCTTACTGAGCGCCATCTTTGCGAAAATGATGTCGTGCCTGTCGAGAACTCAACATATTATTGGGCGAAAGTTTTATTCGAGTTGGTCGGCACAGCGATCATCTCGATTACGCTAGAGGCAGATGGCTTAGATACCGATCTACTTGTAGACATGATAGAGCGCCATACCCCCGTTGACACGCTATAAATTGACCTCCGTCATTAAATGATCGCCTGGTCAGGCTGTGAATTTCTCGTATATAGTGCTGGTGGTTCGGCTTTGAATTACACACCAGATGAGTATATTGATCCCGGTGAGTAGTTACATTCAGTAAATATTTTCACAGATGTGCCATTCTCTGTTTAAATGACTATGCGAAGTAAAAGATCAGCTTATCAACTTGTCACTGAGAAAAATTCACAGTATCCTGATGCAACTATCATTTGTTCGAAATCTCAGCACTATTGGAGCTAAATCCCTACAATGAAGGTAGCTAAAGATGAAAGAAGAAGCGATTATCGTCATTTTCTAGAGATACCTACGCGCTGGCGCGATATAGATATGTACCAGCATGTCAACAATGTCCTATTTTATGCTTACTTTGATACCGTCATCGGTGAATATCTCGTCAAAGTTGGCGGTCTAGATTATACCCAGAGCAATATCGTCGGTTTTGCAGTAGAGACAAATTGCCAGTTCTTACAACCCGTCCAATTTCCTGATGTCTTAGATGCCGGACTGCGCGTAGCCAAGCTCGGTAATTCTAGCTGTCGCTACGAAATCGGTATCTTCAAGCAAAACGATGATACACCCTGTGCAGTTGGCTACTTCGTACATGTCTTCGTTGACCGCACCAGAGCGAACGCACCAACACCGATCCCCGATCATTTACGTACAGCATTAAGCCGCCTTCTCATCGATTAAACAAAACAGGCGAGATAGTTCACCATCTCGCCTACTTCAGTATGCTATTGCAGTGAGGGTCGCCCCTCACCATATACTTGCCGCGTGCTTAGTTACCTAAGCCGCGTTCGCGTTCGTCGGGGACGGGTGTTGCTTCGCTGCCGCCAACGCCCATGTTAGTCGGGTTGTCGTTGTCGTCACAGGCCTGCCCGATACCGTCGCCATCACGATCGACCTGATCGACGTTCGCGACTGCCGCACAGTTGTCGAAGGTATCAGCGATGCCGTCCGCATCCATGTCGGCGGCGCGCATGTCCTCGCGTAGCACCACGTCGAAGGTCGTGCTGGCGAAGCTACTCTGACCCGCCATGTTGCGTGCGCGGACGAGCACCTGATAACTACCGTCGAGCAAGCCATCGAGTGCCAGCGTACAGGTCTCGGCGCAGACGCTCGTGTCTGGTGCGTAGCTGGTGCTGTTGCCCAGCGGGTCATAGACCACGACGATATAGCCCTGCGCGTTGCTGACTGGCGACCATTCGACCGTTGTGTTGGTCGCGTTGACCGTGCCGGACGTTGCCAGCGTCGGTGCAATCGGCGCACCCGTGTTGTTGACCGCGATTTCGGTCACCGTCCAGTCACTCCAGCCGAAGGCGTTACGCGCCCGTACTTGCACCTGATACGTGCCA
>DAOTTV010000194.1:0-16791 GCA_034437755.1 Anaerolineae bacterium
TCACAGCGTTTCGTTCAAGAACGGGTCTTAAATGACAAACGATAAAAGTTTTTGTCCCCTTTTTGAAAAAAGGGGTGGGGTATGGGGTGAAACCCCATGAAATCGTCCCCAGACTTGAGTAGTTACAAAAGGGGACAAAAAGAGCTTGACCACGCAAGATACGAAAGAACCGTAACAGCACGCGCGATTACAGGGCTTGCAGGTGATCGGCGAGCCACGCCCGATACGCCCCGCGTAAAGCGCGGGTCGTCGCCCCGACGCGACCGGTTCCGATCGCTACACCGTCGATTTCGACCACGGGGATGATGCCGCGACTGCTACTCGTGAGGAAGGCTTCGTCAAAGTCTGGCAGTTGGTCGATGTGCGGCGCTTGCAAGACAACCGGCACAATCGGCGGCGCGACACTCAGCACAATCTGGCGACTGATGCCCTTCAACACGCCGGCATCAGCGGTGTAGAGCGTGCCATCCTGTATGACGTAGACGTTCGCGCTCAAGCCTTCGAGCAAGTAGCCCGCGCTATCGAGCAGGAACGTATCGTAGATATGATCGGGCATGGCATCCGCGAACGTCTTACGGCGGTGCATCCAATCGGTGGTCTTGGCTTCGGCATTGTCGCGGGCACTATCGAGCGCGGTGATACAGCGTACCCCCTGCGCGATCAGTTCCGGCGCGGGCGGCGTGAAGGGTTCGAGCGTCAGGATGAGATGGTCGGGTTGCTGGCGTGGCACCGTGATCCGAAAGCGCACATCGCCATACTGCGCCATGTCGATCATCTGGCGCAGGCTATCGCGCACCCGTTGCCGATCGAGATCGAGCGCGATGCCCGCCCGTTGTGCAGAGTCTTCCATGCGGTCGAAGTGCGCGTCGAGTTTGAGCGTCTGATATGTGTTGTAGGTGTTGGTCACGGTATAGATACCATCGTCGGGTTCGTGGCGGGCGGCGAGCGCCAACGAGTCAGCGCTGTAATCGACATCCTGCAAGCCAGTCGGCGTGAGGCGTTTAATCAAGGCAGGCATAGCGGGTTTATCCTCATGAAATCAGGTTGCATTGTTAACGCGATTGTACCGCAATCTCGTACTGGGTCTATGGCGCGATGACCCGCTTGCCGATTACAATAGATGCTGAATAGTAGAGGATCACTACCCGTTTTTTTGTGAGGAATGAATCGCATGGCAGAATACGAAAATATTTTGGTCGAAACACCGGTCGATAAAGTTGGTCTGGTACGCTTGAATCGCCCCAAAGCCCTGAACGCGCTCAACAACGCGCTGATGGCGGAGTTGCACATGGCACTGCTGAACTTCGATAACGACGATGCGATCAACTGCATGGTCATCACCGGCACTGCGAAAGCCTTCGCCGCCGGTGCCGACATCAAAGAAATGTCCGGGCAGACTTACGTCGATATGCTGGTGACGCATAGCGTCAGCGATAACTTCGACTTTTCGATGTACAAGAAGCCGATCATCGCGGCGGTATCGGGGTATGCGCTGGGCGGCGGGTGCGAGTTATCGCTGGCGTGCGATATGATCGTCGCCAGCGAGAGCGCGGTCTTCGGGCAACCGGAGATCAATCTCGGCATTTTGCCCGGTGGCGGCGGCACCCAACGCCTGACACGCGCAGTCGGCAAGGCGCTGGCGATGGAAATCATGCTCACCGATCGCCGTTTAAGTGCCGAAGAAGCCCTGCACTACGGCCTTGTGAATCACGTCGTCCCCGTCGAGAGCTATCTGGATGAAGCGATCGCCCTCGCGCAGAAAGTCGCGAGTATGTCACAGATCGCGCTCCAGTTGACCAAGGATGCCGTCAACCAAGCCTTTGAGACATCACTGGCAGAAGGGCTAGAGATGGAAAAGCGCAATTTCTATCTGGCATTCGGCACGGAAGATAAAGCCGAAGGGATGCAAGCCTTCGTCGAAAAGCGCAAACCCCAGTGGAAAAACCAATGAGCGAGCGCAAACGACGCGGTGTCAACAGCCAACACATGAATCTGGTCTACGACCAGCGCCCCTTGCCCACCAGCAATTACACGCTGGCGACGGTCTGCCCGCAGTGCGGCAACCCGACCTTCAAGCTGGCGTGTAAAGTACGCTGTGGACGCTGTGGTTTCATGTGGGATTGTAGCGAGTTGTGAGGGTGGCGCGGGGTGCGTGCGCGCAATCAGCCGACGACCGCGCTCCGGCGCTCCATCAGCACTGTGTCATACCACGTATCCCCCAGCTTGCCGATGCGTTCGCGGTAGCCCACCACACGAAAGCCGCAGGACTGATGCAGATGAACGCTGACGTGATTGGGGCGCAGGATGACCGCCTGTAACATCCATAGCCCGTGCGCTTCGGACGCGGTAATCAGCGCGTTGAGTACAGCCCGCCCGACTCCCTGCTGGCGGGCCTGTGCGCTCACATAGACGCTGACCTCCGCCACGCCCCGATACACATGCCGCCGCGAGACCACGCTCAACGCGCCCCAGCCTAAAATCGCCCCGTCACGGTGGGCGATGACCCGCCCGACAGACAGGTGAGTCGTGTGCCACTGCTCCCACGTTGGCACTTGCGTCTCGAAGGTCGCTAAGCCCGTCGCGATGCCCTCCTGATAAATGCGCCGCACAGCCGCCCAATCGTTCGCGGTTAGGGCGCGTACCTGCACCGCGTTCATCGCTGGTCAGCCTTCGCCTGCTCCCACAGGGCATCCATCTCCGCGAGCGTCATCTGGTCGAGTGCTTTGGGCGCGTTCTGCTCGATGTAATGAAAGCGGCGATAGAACTTGGCGTTGACTGCACGCATCAGGCTTTCGGGGTCGTCGATATCGAGCCAGCGCAGGTAATTGACCAGCACGAACAGCAAATCAGCGATCTCGTGCGCTTTTTTGTGCGGGTCGGTCTCGGCTTTGATCTCGGCGAGTTCTTCGCTGATCTTGGCTTCTACGCCGTCTATCGTCGCCCAATCAAAGCCGACTTTGGCCGCCTTCTGCTGATACTTGTAGGCGACCATCAAAGCCGGTGCGCCGGTCGGCACGCCATCCAGCAGGGACGCGGGCGTTTCGCCCTTCTCGGCTTTCTCGCGCTGTTTGATCGCGTCCCAGTTGGCGACAACCTGCGCCGGATCACCATCGACATCGACCGCGCCCCACACATGCGGATGCCGCCGGATCATCTTGCGATTGACGTGATCGATCACATCCGCCATATAGAACTCGCCGTATTCGGTGGCAATCTGCGTGTGCAACACAATCTGAAGCATCAAATCGCCCAGTTCACCCGCCAGCGCGTCCCAGTCGCCCGCGTCGATCGTCTCCAGCACTTCGTAGGCTTCTTCGATCAGATACGGGCGCAGGGACTCGTGCGTTTGCTTGCGATCCCACGGACAGCCTTCCGGCGCGCGCAAATGTGCGATCACCTCCTGGAAGGACTCAAAGCTCGTGTAGTCGCCCAGTGCCGGCACATATAGCGATGTCAGGTGGTCGATATGCGGGCTACGGTCGATCTCATATAGCGGCAGGGACTCGCTGTGCCCGTCATCAGTGCCCGCGCCATGGATCAACTGCACCTGAAAATCGTCGGGGTACTGGTTCATGAGCGTCAGCTTGATGTCGCTGGCAACGGCCCGACTGTAGACCTGCCCTAGCAGGGCGGGATAGGCGGGATTGAGCGGTGGGTGATGCTGGGTGGCGATCTGTAAGGCATCGAACACCTGCACACCATCCAGCGCATCATGCCCGACCTGCGCCAGCAGAGGCTCAATAAAGCTGACTCCGTGCATCAGCTGTACGTCGATGTCATGGTCGGTGGCGGTCGCGATGATCGCCTGTGGGGTCGATTCGCCGACGAAGGGATCACCCGGCACGGCATAGATCACGTCGCCGGCGCGGGCGGCTTCGATGATGGTCTGCGTGATGATCGCGTAAACCTGCGCGAAGGAGTCAGCACTGTCGTAGAGATGGTCGAAGCTGTGATAGGTCGGGGTCGGGGGCAGGTGCGGCACACAGGGATGGCGTTCCGTCCGCAAGTAAACCGTCGTCGCGGCTTCCAGCGTGCGCCATGCGCCCAGTGTCAAATCGTCAATGGCTCCACAACCCAAGCCCAAAATCGTGATCGTCATGCGTGTATTTGCCCTCTGCTATGCTAGCGATGATGATGATTAAACTGATTGTAGCATAGCTGATACGCGTACAACATAACGTAGCCGCGTCTTATGATCGCCCGCATCTCCCAGCGTAACGCCTCAGCCCTCATGGAAAGGGACTGGACTGGACACGCGCCTATCTCCCCTTCTCCTAGCGCTAGCAATCGGGAGAAGCGGCTGGGGGATGAGGGCCGAAAGCGGTTCAATAGGGTCGCCAACAATATCTTCTAATGATTGAGCCACGTATAGGCTTGTTCGGTCGCATCTGCCGGAAAGAAGCGGATGCTGAAGTTACTCATGACCGTCGCCGATGTCATCAAAATGCGAAAAGATGAGAGTAAGCCTGTCCCCGTCTCATACAGAAAGACGGTTCGGACTTCCTGCGGTAGGAAGGTCTGGCGTTGGAAAGCCCGTAGCTGGTCGATGAAGTAACGGAAGGGCGGCGCACTCTGCGTAATATCAAAGACCAGCGCGTACAAACCGCCTTCCTCCTGTATGATCGCCTGCATGATCTCGACCCATTCATCAACGGCTTGATAGCTCATCTGGTTAAACTGGAAATAGTGGATATGATCATCTCGATAATAATTGCAATGTGTACGCGTCACCATACAATACCCCATGATAAATATTGCGTTATATTGCAAGTATAACGAGTGGCTAGATCGCTGTCAAGCACGTGCTAAAATGTGTAGGGCGTAAACACTGGCTAAGAAAGGCGAAGAAGGGCTTTACAAGTGTCCGAAAACCCCCTATACTGTGTTTAAATTCACAACATTCAATAATTTTTGAAAGTTGTGAAGTGTGAACGGCAAGGTAATTAACCGTTGGTTAGATGAATTGTGCAGAGCGTTTACTGGTAGTTTCGATATAGCGTTAGTTGCCTTCTACAACTGCCATATGTGTTCCCCCCATGTGTGGTAGTTCCCGGACACATGTCTCCCTCCTTGATGATTGCGCTGAGGTTGATGCCTTGGCGCAATTGTTTTAATGTGGTATTAGCGTGCCATTTCAATCGAATTCATCCAACCCTTCTATACTACGCGCAGATTATAGTGATGATCGATTTATTGGTAAAAATGAGGAGCGCGAATAATGGCGAAAGTGGTCGAAAGACCGGGAGTCACCTATACCCACGACGATAACGACATACACACCTTCGTCTTCACTAATGACTCCGAACACGGTCTGGATGAATTTTTCGTTCTCCTGCGTGATCTCCTGCGTCATACGTCATCAGCGCACACCCTGCGCTATCTAGTCGATGTGAGCCAGAGCGATGGACGCGCCCCGATCGGTGAGCTTGTCCAGCGTTTTCGCCAGCTTGAAGCACAAATCCCTGACCGTGCCGCCGGACGTACCGTTATCCTGCACAATGCCTCGCTGATGTTAACCCTCGCCAACACGATCATTGATACCTTTGCCCCCACACAAGATAAAACGCGCTTCTTCGAGGCGCGCAAGCGCGACGAGGCCTACGACTGGCTTTTAAGCGACGACTAACCCTGTCCTCCTCGGTTATGTGCCAATCTTTACACTTCCGTTATAGCCTTGCTGGTATAATTTGGTATAACATGACAAATAAATCGGCTTTTTTTTGGAGGATTTTACCAATGGCGCGTCAATATCCCACAGAATTACACATCGGGCAAAAAGTCTATGTCTACGTCAACCCGACAACGCACCCCATCACCGCCCGTGTGACCAAGATCGACCGCGCCGATGGCGTGGTGCATGTGCATCCGATCGGCTATGCGGTACGCTGGGCGATCATGCCGCGTGCGATTGCTAGCCTCAACGGACAACGCCTCTATTACAAAGACAACGACTTTCACTTTCGCCAGTAGTACTTGACCACAAGGTTGTTAAGCTAGCGCCTTTCACCACAGGCTAAAGTCTCTGGCTAGCAAGATCGTAAGCCCACTAAAGGGGCTGAAAAATGTATCCGGCGGGGTCAGAGCCACTTCAGATAGCTTCCCCGTCACACATAGTAGCCGCCATGCTTCAGCTTGCGGCATAAAAGGGGCGATTTAGACATCCTCACACCGTGCTGGTATCAACGTTATAAATCAACATCGCCTCGCCGACTAGCGGTTGTGCGACGGCTAGCAAGACCGTGCCGCCGGTGCCGGCTTTAGCCTTGGCAAGCGCAATCGCCTGCGGCAGAGTTTGGCGGTGGGCGACATCGTCATGATACTGACGGGCGATCGCTAGCGCGTTGTCAGCCGTGGGGAAGTGTATGTTACGGTGAATGTCCGTTTCGGTGATGATGAGCGCATCGCTCGGCGCGGCAAACTGTTGATAGACCGCCGGCACATCCCGATCACGCGGAATGCCGAGTATTGTCACTAGCGGTCGTGTGATGCGATCGCGCAGGCTAGCGAGCAGGTGCCGCGCCGATAGCACGTTCGCCGCGCCATCGACGTAGATCGTCGGGTCGTCCTGTAGCTTCTGCACGCGCCCATGCCATTTGACCGCCGCTAGCCCGCCCTGCACCCGTTCGACATCTGCCGGTGATGTGGGGGCTGTACCCGTCAAGCGCTCGTGCATCGCCACTGCCGCCTGTACGGCGAGCGTCGCGTTGACGATCTGATAGCGTCCGAAGCTGGGCAGGTCAACTGCGCCATAGGCCCCCAGTCTGAAGCGAATACCCGTCGGTGTATCGGCAATGTGCGCGGTGGCGATCACGTCATCGGCGAGCCATGCAAGCGTCGCGTCCTGTGCCGCGGCTTCTTGCTGGAGCATATCCAGCACGGTGGGGGCTTGCGGCGCGCTATAGGCGATGCCCTGCGCCTTGATGATGCCCGCTTTGTGCCACGCGATACGCTCGACACGATCGCCGAGATACTGCGTATGTTCCAGAAAAATCGGCGTGATCAGCGCGACTCGGTTAGGCACGACGGACATATCATCGTAGCGACCGCCGCGCCCGACTTCGATCACAGCAGTCGTCACGCCCTGCTCATCGAACCACATTAGCGCAATCGCCAGCAAGACCCCCTGCGGGCTGATGTACTGTCCCGCGCTCAGTTGGGCTTCTTCCGCGTCGATATAGGGCGCGATGACGTTCAGCAATCGCAGGAAGTCGGCTTCAGGGATCGCCCGCCCATCCACGCGAATCCGCTCGAACCACGTCACGAGATGCGGGCTAGTAATCAAGCCGACGCGATGCCCCAGCGATTGCAGGACTTTCGCGGTGATCACCGATGCGCTCCCTTTGCCTTTACTGCCCGTGACGACGCAGTATTCACGCGGGTGCGCCAGCAAATCGAGCGCGGTCAGCATGTTGCGCGTGGGGGTGATGGTGCGCGTGTGTTCGTCTAAGCCGCGGGTGGTGATGGTGCGCCGCGTGCGGAAGATCAGTTGTAGCGCCTCATCCATGTTGTCGATACGAGCCATCGTGAATCTCCACTGTGTTGATGTCGTCCAACTCTATCAAGCACGCTACCAATTCTCAAGATGAGCCATCGCGGGGCAGAGCCACCACAAGCTATATGCAATCGCCTTAACCGCAGGACGAAGCTACTGATTCGCATGTGATGTTCTTCACTATTGCTCGCGGTAGAGATCTGACATAATAGGGTCAACGGTGCGAAAGGGAGCCGATACCCATACTCACTGACCTCTCAATTCTGGGTATGGCGTTACTCAAATGCGACTCCCGATAACGACTATATGGATAGCATGATTGTCGCCAATGCCCCTCGGCGGCAATCATGCGTTTAATGGGGGTCACCCTCCCAGTGCCCACTCGACGGCGGCGACGGCGTGCAGGTAGGTCGTGGGATAGGTCGGGATCGGGCTATGATCGGGCTGGCTGATGAGCAGTTCGATTTCGGTACAGCCGAGGATCACGCCCTGTGCGCCCTGGGCTTGCAATTGAGCAATCACAGCTTGATACGCTCGCCGCGACTCATCCGTGATAACCCCGCGCACCAATTCATCGTAGATGATACGATGCACCGTCTCGCGCCCGTCATCGTCAGGAATCAGCACGGTTAAGTCATAATCAGCGATCAAACGCCCCTTGTAAAAATCACTCTCCATTGTGTAGCGCGTGCCCAGCAAGGCGACCGTATGCAGATGATCACGCGCGATGGCATCGCCCGTCGCTGATGCGATATGTAGCAGAGGGATATCGACCGCGTGTTGCACGTCGCTCGCCATGCGGTGCATCGTATTGCTACAGATGACCACACACGCCGCGCCCCCCCGTTCTAAGCGACGCGCCGCCGCGATCATGCGGTGGGTGGCTGTTTCCCAGTCATCGGCGGCTTGCAGGGCTTCGATCTCAGCAAAATCGAAGGAATACATCAAGCACTCGGCAGAATGCAAGCCCCCGAGCCGCTCGCGCACGGTCTGGTTGATGATGCGATAATACTCAATCGACGACTCCCAGCTCAACCCACCTAATAAGCCGATCGTTTGCATGGTTTTTTGCCTCTCTGTTCAGGGACTACGAACAAGTTATCATGAGCATTTTTGTAAGGGGTTGCTACAGCGACTCCGTTACATAAGGGGCGCACTGTCGGTCGCCCTGACAATAATCCGTTAGAACTTGGGTCAAAGAAAACACCGGCTCTTTGGAATGTCGCGTGGTTCTTGTTGCAGGGGCTTTGCCCCCGCGTAGTTACACCCTTTTTTCAAAAAGGGAACAAAAAGAGCTTGACCACGCAAGATAGGAAAGACCCAAAACACCTTCTAACGAGTCTCGCGTAGATCGTTTGCTCATGATGGTTTTGCTAAACTCGCAATACGAATTAAAATAATAGATAATGTGGCAGATTTCAAATAATAAAACGGGGAGTGGGACAAACACCCTATTGTGAGAGACGCGCCCATCTTCCACAATCCACAGTGACCAAGAGACGGGGATAGAATACGTATGGCGACGAACAAAGACGAATTGTACCGGATGGGTGTGCGCGCGGCGAAGAGTGGCGAACGCGATGCCGCGCGCGTGATGCTCGAGAAAGTCTACGCGCAAGACTCGCGCAATATCAGCGTGTTGCTGTGGCTGGCGAAAGTCGCACGCACGTCTGACGAGCGCGAGACCTATCTCCAGCGCGTCCTCAGCATCGACCCGAATAACGCCATCGCCAAAAAGGGCTTATCGCAGATCACGACCCGTGTCAATGCCCGCCGCAATAAACTGATGTTGCGCGTGGGAGTCATCGCCTATGTGCTGATCGTTTTCATGGTCGCCATCACCGCGATGATTATCTTCACACCGTGAGCGATACCCGCGCCCGAGCTACCTAGACTGACCAACACAAAGGGGATTTAAATTGTCACAATCACCAGAAGAAATGCGAAAAAAACGATTGATCGCCGGCATTCGTGCTGCCCAAAGCGGACAGACCGCCCGCGCCCGCGACCTGCTCGAAAGCGTGCTCCAGCAAGATAGCCAGAGCGAACTCGCGTGGATCTGGCTCGCGTCCGTCGTCGATAGCAAACGCGAACGGCGCATCTGCTTCGAGAAAGTCCTACAAATCAACCCCGATAACCGCCCAGCTCAGCAGGCGCTCAACAACATTGTCGGCGTGCTGAGCGATAGTGCCGAGATCGACTACAACGCCATCTCGCGCGCGGCGAAAGAGAAAATTCAGGTCGAACGCCCTAAGAGCGAGATTGACGAGCGCGAACTACGCGCCCGCCAAGCCAACCGCAACACCGATAACAACGGCTTGATTCTGATCGGGCTAGGGGCGCTGGCGACAGTGCTGGTCGGGGCGCTGTTATACGTCTCGCTGATTGAACCGCTGATCCAGTTGCAAAACCCACCGACAGAAGTCATCGTGCCGACCAATACGCGCCGTCCGGCATCGCCGATCCCCCCCACGCCGAATATCGTCTTCATCACCCGCGACCCAAACGAGACAATCAACGATGTCATCAACACGCCGACCGCCTTGCCGACGGCATCGCCCACGCCTAGCCCCTCACCAACGGCGACACCGCCACCCGTCGAGAGCTATCCACTGCTGTTCACGGCGATTGCGGGGGGCGACGCAGTACCGGCGCTCTACCGTCTCGATCTGGTCGATGGTACGCCGCGCCGCCTCGTCGGGGATGTGCGTGAAGTGAGCTATAACGCCGACACCAACCAGATCGCCTTCATCCGCGATGCCGCCGGCGAAGATGGCACGATCGTGCCGCAAGCCTTCACCGCCAGCCTCGACGACCCACTACAGGCGACACAGGTCACCAATTTCAACAGTGGCGGCGTGAGCGGCGTATCCTTCGCGCCCGGTGGCGTGCGGCTGGTCATAGCCTCATCGCACGAGGGCAACGACGACATTTACACGCTGGATACCGGCAGTGGCGTGCTAGAGAATATCTCGCGCACGGAAGGCGACTCCGAAATTGACCCATACTGGACAGATAATGGGCGCACGATCCTGTTCTCATCGACCCGCGAGCGCGGCACATACGATATTTTTGCCTTTGATAGCGAGATCAGCACCATCGAAAAAGCGATCAACGCCCGCGGCGAAAATCTGGAAGCCGAAGCATCGAGCGACGGACGTTACATCGCCTACATCAACCGCACCGGCTTTAACCCGCGCGCCTTCGTACAGGATACGCGCCTCGGTCGTCAGTTCCAGCTGATCGACGACCCCAATGCCATCGAAGCCCACATCACGTTCACGCCGGATAGCAATTACATCATGGTCGTCAGCATCGACCCTAACGATACCATCGCCCAGATTTACGTCTTCAACACCGATGGCGAATTCGTGACGCAAATCTCAACATCTGGGCTAGACGTGCAGACCGTCGACGTTTTACCGAACTAATGATGAAGGATAAGCAAGCCTCATGGCAGATGCAACGCAGTATTACCAACAAGCTCTGACCGCCGAAGCCGACGGTCGCCGATCAGACGCGATTCGTCTGCTCTCGCGCGCGGTCGAAGCCAATAACGATTATCTGGACGCATGGGTGAAGCTGGCAGAGCTGATGCCCGATGGCGACGACAAGTACGACGTGCTCGAGCAGATCATCGCGCTTGACCCCGATAACCCATTCGCGCTGGGCGAATGGGATCGGCTCGAACGCAACGACCCGCAACCGCAAAGCCGCCAACAAGCGCGCAAGAGCAACGCGGATGAAGTCGTGCCGGGCATCACCCGCGGCGAGGCGCGGATCGTGTCGATCGGGCTGGGCTTATACACGGGCGTGATGATCCTGCTGACGATTCTCGTGATTGCGATCGCCCGCACGCGCGAAGATCAGAGCGATGCACAAACCGCCGCGATGATCCAGCAACAGACGGAATTCGTCCAGCGATTGGCGCAAAACCGCACCGCCACCGCCGATATGTTGCTGAACACGCAAATCGTCGTCCAGCAGACCGCCGCCAGCACACAAACGGCAGCCGCGCTACAAACGCTCACGCCGATCACCCGCACGCCCACGCCCGACACCCGCACAGCCACGCCCACGCCGCAACTTCTGCGCGTCGCGCCGGCTGTGCCCGCAGATGCGGACATCAGCGGGCAGGTATTGACATGGGCCGGCATCAACTCGCAATCGCCGACCTTCTTGCCGATGCGCCTTTACGACTTCGGCGTGCCACAACCGGTACGCAACGCGACGCGCTTCACCAATTTCTTCGTGCAAAACATCCACAGCGATGTTGACCGCACGCGCCTTGTCGGGCGGGTGATCGACCTGCGCGAGCGCGAAGAAGCCTTCTTCACAATTACCGAGCAAACACTGATCGACCCGCCGCTTGACCTGACGACAATTTGGGGCGATACCGCGCTCGATCCCGCCGAACCGGTACTCGCCGCCGATGGCACGGCGATGGTTTTTGTCGCCACTGCCGCCAACCGAACACGCGAAGTGTTCTGGTACGTGTTCGAGACGCAAGAACTGACCCAACTGACCGACGACGGCAACGACTATCTTGAAGCCGCGATCGCGTCGGATAGCACGCAGGTCGTCGCGGTACAACAGGGCATCGCCGGCGCGGACTTAATCGCGATTGATCTGGTCGATCCGCGTTATCCGATCCGCTCGTTGACGCGCGACGGCGGTCAGCGTATTGAAGGGCATCCGCGTTTCGCGCATGATAATCAACAACTGGTGTACACGGTCGCGAGTCCGATCAATCCCGATAATCGCAATATCTTCACGCTCGACTTGCAGACCTTCGTCGCCACAGCTTTGATCGAAGGCGAGAGCGATGAAGCCTTCCCGGCATTTAGCCCGGACGATCGTTACATCGCCTACTCATCGAATGCCAACGGCGTATATAACGTCTTCATCTATGATCGCACGGACGACACACGCTACCAGCTCACCGCGCAAAATCTCGAACCGATTTACGTCGCGAGCTGGGTACAACGCTGAGCAAACCGCGCGCCACAACCCACCGCCCCTTGTCGCCGACAGGGGGCCTTATGCGTCCAGACCGCGTATTATCCCGCTCAGACGGGTTAAAACGCCCACTTACCCGACAGAATGCATATTAAAACTGTGATAGATTCCCGTAATTGACCAACATGACCCCTCATGAGCCATTATGTACAGTTTAAGAATTAAGACAACTGCTTGATTTTACCCGTCTTAGTGCATATACTGAACACATAACTGCTTGAGAGAGGCAGTCAGTGATACACCAAATAACGATTGCAACACGGGTTACCGCGATGGTGAACAGCGTTTAACACGCCCATTCTTTGCCAAGCGTTCAACTTTACGCGGTAACTCGCTCTTTTTTGTTCGTTAACAACTGCATCTGCCACTACTACCGACTGGTCAGCGACATGGATGATAAGATCCGGTGACATTCATCGTCGAGTTTTGCACCCTTTTGCCATTATTTGCGTATAGAGAGATAGACGCAATATCAGCCAAGCGACGTTGAGTTTATGATAGGTGCACAATAAACGTTTGATAAAATTGTGCAATCTCTACGAATAATTTAACAAAGTCATTGTATACTGTGAATGATTTCACAAGAAGGAGAGCGTAGCATGATTTACAACCATGACATCTATAAGCACGAAGCCCGTGAACGCCAAGAACGCGCCCGAATTCGTCGCGATCGTCAACGTTCCAACCGTCGTCGCCGCTAAAATTTTGCTACTGTTTACCCGATATAACGGGTATAATCCATAAACAGGGTAAAGTAATCGGCAAATCGCATGCGATTGCATCCGTTCGATTTCTGTTTCAGCTAAAGGGATACACTATCATGCCCAGCCAGCAACTATCAGCCCGTTTTCATCGTCGAATTGACGATGCCGGACACAAGCCGATTATTCGCCAGCACGCGGACGAAACCCGCGCTGGTAACCTACTGAAAACCAGTGACATGACGAAACGTCGTCAACAACGCTAGAAAGCGAGACTATCACAGATGTTTAACTACAATCACGACCTGTTCAAACTAGAAGACCGTGAACGCCGCGAACGTGCCGAACGTGCCCAATTAGCCGAAAGCGAAGCCGACAAGCGCGACCGTCGTAACCGGCGCAAGCGTCGCCGTCAGCGCGGACAGTGAAGGAGCGATCGTCATGATCTATCCGTCTGTCGTGCGGGCTGGCGCCACTGCGCCCCGCATGAGCCAGCCATAGGAGCGGTGCTCATGTGTTGTCGAAGCGGCACGCCCATATAAAAACCGTCACCCGCGATGAACGTGGTGACGGTTTTTTTGTTGGATCTTCGGGATTTTGCGTGATTTTTGTTGCAAGGGCTTTGCCCCCCACACCCCTACAAGGAACTGTCGTTCCTTGACCTTGTTCATTTTGAACGCTATGCGTTCAAAAAAGCAAAAGTTTTTGGCGGTCCCTTTTTTCAAAAATGGGATGAAAAGAGCGTGACCACGCAAGATATTAAAGCACCACCGCGCCCTCAGTCCTCTAGCAACTGATAGGCGTTGGCGGCGTAATCCTGCGCGGTGCCGCTGACGGGCGCTTGTGGCACGTCGTTGGCGGCGGCGGTGATCTTCTGCTGGTTGACCTGCGCCACCAAATCCAGCACATCGCGGTCTTCCGGTTCGCGCTGGACGGCATCCTGTATCAGCAGGTTACAAATCTCCAGCAGGCGGTTGCTCTTCAGCATCAAGCGCACCAGATCGACAATCGCGCTCACGATTTCTTCGCGCTTATCGCGCTGGTAGGCGATGTACAGCGCCTGCCGATAGCTGAGCAGAGCATCCGGCAGTTTGTTGCCCTGTACTTGTGCCTGCCCCAAATTGCTGAGATTGACCATTTCATCATAGCGATTGCCGACTTCGCGCGCGATATGCACCGCCGATTGATAGTACCCACTCGCCTCTGACCAGCGTTCCAGTTCGGCATTAGCACTGCCCAGCCCGCTGAGGACGCGCCCTTCGTACTGGCGTTTATTCTGATCGCGGAAGAGATCACGGGCTTGCGTCAGGTTATGGATGGCATCGTCTGTATCGCCATTATCCAGCGCCGCCTCGCCCAGATGATAGAGCGCGATCGCCTCATATTGCTTGTCGTCGGTGCGGCGCGCGACTTCTAGCGCCTTATCGAAGGCTTCGATTGCCGCGCCCGTCTCGCCCAATTCCTGACGCGCTTCGCCCAGCGTCAGTTGCAATTGTAGGTGCGTCGCGTGTTCGTCGTAGGTCTGGGCAATGCCGATACCGCGCTTGGCGTGCATGATCGCCGCCTGCGAATTGCCCGTCTTCACTTCCAGCGCCGCCAGCATCAGCAAGGTATCAAGTGCGCCGTCGGTGTCGTCTTGCTGGTCGTAGCTCTCCAGCAGTTCGTTATACGTGGCAATCGCTTCGGTCTCTTTCTCCTGCCCGACTTGCACCTTGCCGATCGCCTGTAAGATTTGTTGTTGGCGGGCGATGTCGTCCTGTTGTTTCGCCTGTGCGAGCGCTTGCCGCAGTTGGTCAATATCGATGCCCTGTAGCGAATCATCGCGCAATGCGTCGCTACTCATGCCTTCCTGCACATCCAGATCATCCAGCGAGACCGCCTCATACGCCGCGTTATCCTCAAGGTAATCGTCCATTTCCAGCGATAGCATCTCGTCGGCATCGTCCACCATTGTGGGATCGAGATCATCATCATCGTAGCTGTAGAACTCGTCCGGCTCATCCAGCTCGCTGGTCGCTTCTTCCGGTTCATAAGCTGGGAAGGCCCGCGACGACCCCGACGCGACGTTGCGTAATTGCAACAACTCATAGACGTAACCGCGCTCCTGTATGAAGTCGTCAGCCGATGTCAGGATGCCGACCAGCTGATTCGCCGTGTCGCGGTTGCCGTTCTCCGCCGCCCACATCGCCGCCGCGATGATGTTATCCATCTCCTGCGCCAGTGCGGTGTGCGATGTCTGCTCGGTGCTGTACTGGTGTGCATATGTCAGCGTCGCATCGTGGACTTTTTGCTGGAGTGTCGTCAGCTGGTTCTTGCCTTCGAGCGCGGCACGGGCGAAGGCATAGACCGCCGGATGCAGGCGATAGTTGGTCTGCCCGTAGCGCGTGTATTTTTCCACGAGATATAACTGGGCGAGGATCGTCATCGCTTGCTCGATGCCGTTCGCCGGTACACCACTGACCGCCGTGAGGAAGGCTGTCGAGCCACTGCCGGTGAAGGTCGCGCCGAGCATCAGCAACAAGCCCTGTAGCGCGTTGTTCAGAGCGCGATAACTGAGCGCGATCACGGCGGCTGTCGGGTTATCGGCTTGTGTCTGGATTTGCTTCAAGTTCTTGAAGTAATCAGCAGGGGTTTGCTTCGCCGCCACCATCCCGCGTGCCGCCATCACAATCGGATAAGGATGATAGCCGACCTGCTTGGTGATGCCGTAAATGTCGATGTCTTGTGCGTCGTCGCGGATGCCGGACTTCTGCTTGAAGAGGTTGAGCGCGTCCAAATCAGCCAGCACATCCAGATGCACCGTCTCCCACGGGCCTTCGAGGTCGCTCTCGCTGAGCAAGATCAGCGGCAGGGTTTCGGCACATTTTTCGATGAATTGGCGCGGTGCAAGCGCATCACTGACGTTATCCATCACGATGAAGGGCTTGCGCTGGGTGAGCGCCGTCGCCACCTGCCCGACGCGCGCGGTCGGTTGTTCACTGCGGCTGACCTCATCGAGTTCCAGTGCCCGCGCCACCCGCACGAGCAATTCCGGGAAGGGGTGCGTGCCGCTGTTCAACCACAGCACGCCGCCCGGCTGATTGATGAACGCCGCCGCCAGTGCCGCCGCGATGGTCGTCTTGCCGATGCCGGCGACCCCGTGGACGAGAACCGCTTGCCGCGATTGTAAATGCCCGTAGATTTCTTTCAGGGCATCGTCGCGCCCCACCGGTCGCCCCGGATGCATCACCGGCAAGGCTGTTACGTCCTGTACTGGTGCTTCAAGGGGTGTAAACTCAGTCATTGAAAAAAGCCCCCAATGGTCTGTCTGTATACTAATGGTCATCATTGATAAGAGTATAACACCGACTGTGATTTCCCGACAACGAAAGGCTTAAATTAGCTCGCACACCGCCGCAGTAACCCCGCCTTGAACTGTCGGACTTCTCTGCTATAATCGTATCTTGCAATATTGAGCGCGATTCCAGCGGTCGCACACAATCATATAGCAATCATGGAGAGGTGGCGGAGTGGCCTAACGCGCTCGCTTGGAAAGCGAGTAGGGGAGACCCTACGCAGGTTCGAATCCTGTCCTCTCCG
>DAOTTV010000195.1:0-5461 GCA_034437755.1 Anaerolineae bacterium
CATTTATCGCCGGCTAATGCCTCTTACAGCGTGCAACTGGACTGTACGAGGCATTGCGCCTTGGGCGTATCATTCAACAATCGGGCAGGTTGCTGCGGTCGGGCGTTCTTCGCATTGCACCGTCCGGTCAAAGTCTAGCGTTTGAATATCATAGTAGCGAATGCGACTTTGCCAGTATTGCGCGATGGCGATCTGCTCGCCGTCATCGGTGATGTGCGCGGTGCTATCTTCTGGCTCGCGGAAGGCTTCCGCCGGCGTACCATCGGCGCGGCACATATAAATTGCCACCGATGTCCTGCCATAATTTTCGATCAAGAAATTCTCGCTATCGGGCAACTCGACGATTGTGCCACAATCGGCTTCGCCCGCACAGCACGTATCTGCTGATTCGTATTGATCGCCGAACATGCCCCCGAGCGAATTGATGAGGCCACACGCCGCCATCGCCATGATGACCAGCGCAAAGACCGCCATCGCCCCGACGCGGTGGTTGGGTTGCGGGGTCGCGTCGGTGTTGTCGTTTGTCTTAGTTTGTTTCTTAGCCACGTTAAAAATCCTTATGCAATGCCTTATTCGTGCGTCTCCTTTATCTTAGCGGAAAATGAGAGAAAGGGCGACACCCACCGTCGTAATCATCGCGAACACGACTGCGAGCCTGATGCTCAGGTCAGGGCTGAGTCCTTACATAGCTTAATGGTCTTAGAGTGTCGTGCATGCAGGTCATGATGTATCAGGATAAATCATGCAGATGTTTTACGGTGACTTAAATATCATATGAGCCTTTGGGTTGGGGGCGGGCATAATAGCGTATGCTTAGTATCTGTCTACTGGTCATAGACGCTCTACCCATATAATTGCATAATAGGGTAAATTGACTACAGGTGGGATGCAATCCACAGCAGAGCAAAACAAAGGGGAATACTTTGGCTACAGCAACAGTAAACGAACAACAGCCGATGCGCCGCATCGCGGATTTGCGCTGGTTGGTCGGCTTTGTCATGCGGCATCGTTGGTCAGCATTGGCGGCTTTCGGCTTCGGCATGATCGGCGGCGTGACGACCGCGCTTGAGCCTTATCTCGTCGGTGTCATCATCGATGATATTCGCGCCGGGGTCGAGATGACGGAGATTTATCGCGGGGTGGCGATGCTGGTCGGTCTCGCCGCGATCACGGTCTTTGCCTTCTTCATGCAACGTTACTTCAGTGGTATCGTCGCTTATTCGGTTCATTATGAAGTGCGTAAAACCGTCTTTGATAATCTGGTAGAACTCGACAACGATTTTTATAAGCAAAACTCAACCGGCGATCTGATCAGCCGCATGTTCAGCGATTTAAACTGGGTGTGGCGTTTACTCGCGCTGACTTTCATGCGCTCTGGCAGTGCGATCATGGGCTTCATCATGACTTTCATCCTGCTGGGCTTGATCGACCTGCGCCTGACAGCCGTTGTCTTTGTCACGCTCGCGCTCAGCACGACTTTCCAGATGTGGGCCGGGTTGAAGGTCACGCCCTTATCCGAGCGTGTGCAGGATCAAGCCGGGGTTCTCTCATCACTGGTGCAGGATACCGTCTCCGGTATCCAGACTGTCAAGACATTCGGGCGCGAACGCTACGTCAACCGCAAGTTCTACGAAGAGAACATGATTTATAAGAAACGCTGGTTGCACTTCAAGCGGATGAATGAACCGGTGGGTATGTTGCCGCAGATGATCAGTTACCTGACAAACGGGGTCGTGGTGCTGTTCGGTGGTTATATGACGCTCAGCGGGCAGATCACGCTGGGGAACTTCACGCAGTTCATTTTATATCTGAGCTTGATTAGCCGCGTCATGCTCCAAATCGGCACGATCTATCAACGTTACGTGCAGACGCGCGGCGCATTCCGGCGCGTGACACCGCTCCTGCAAGAAGCCAGCATCAAAGACAATCCCGCCGGCATTGATTTACCGCACTCCGACGGCAACATCACGTTTGAGAATGTCACCCTGCGCGAAGGCGATAAGACCATCCTGCGCGATATCAACCTGACCATCCCCGGCGGGTCGGTCGTGGGCTTGGTCGGCGCGACGGGCGCGGGCAAGACGATGCTCGTGAACCTGCTCTCGCGGGTGACAGATGTCGATGAGGGGCGCGTGCTGGTCGATGGCATCGATGTGCGCGACCTGAAGCTGAAAGACTTGCGACAGGCGATCGCCTATGTGCCACAGACGACCTTCTTATTCAGTCAAGCTCTGCAAGATAACATCCGCATGGGGCGCGATGAGATGAGCGCGGAGGAGATCGACCGCGCCGTGAGCATCTCCCGCGTGAGCAACGATCTCGATCAGATGCCGGATGGCTTGCAAACGCTAGTCGGCGAGAAGGGCGTGATGCTCTCTGGCGGGCAAAAGCAACGAGTGGCGATCGCTCGTGCAATTGCGCGCAATCCATCCATTCTGGTGCTGGATGATGCCATGTCCAGCGTCGATACGCAGACTGCCGCCGAAATCTTAACCGAGATGCGGCAAGTCCTCTCGACGCGCACGAGTATCATCATCGCGCACCGCATCGCCACCGTCAAAGACTCTGATATCATCATTGTCATGGATAACGGGACGATTGCCGAGCAGGGCACACACGAAGAATTGATCGAACAGGGCGGACTTTACGCCAGCATGGTTGACCGCGAATCACAACAGGAAGGCGAGCTATTATCATGAGCGACCCCCAAGAACAAAACGGCGATATACGCATCAATCCCTTTGGCGATCGCAAGAAAAAGAGCAGTAACCTGACCAAAATCTTCACCACGATTGATGATAAGCCCAAGGTGCGCGGCATCAGCGATAGCTATCTGGTGAAGATGCTGGGGCGCTTCTTGAAGCCCTATTGGTGGCAACTGCTGGCAGTGCTGGGCTTGCTCTTCGCGGCGAGTGGCTTGCAACTCTTACTGCCATATCTGATCAAAGTTACGGTCGATGGCCCGATCACCAATGGCACAATGGACGGCTTGATACCGATTGGTGTGGGCTATATCGTCGCTATCTTCGGCATCTTCGCCCTGCGCTTTGCTTACACCTACTGGTTGCAGACGATCGGGCAGGGCGCATTAGCCAACCTGCGCCAGGAGCTATACGAACACATCATGACGCAGGATATACGCTACTTCAACAATACGCCGGTGGGCAAGGTCGTGGCGCGCATGTCGAACGACATCGAAGCCCTGACCGAACTGCTCTCGACTAGCATTGTGATCCTCGCTGCGAATTTGATCACGCTGGTGGGGATCATCGGCGTGATGCTGTGGCTCAACTGGCGCTTGGCACTCATCAGCCTGACGGTCATCCCGCTGATGGTCGTGCTGAGCCTCTACTTTCGCATGAAGATTCGGCGGATTGCCTCGCGCTTCCATCGCATCATGGCGGCGTATCAAGCCTATCTCAACGAGCAATTCAACGGCATGTTAGTCGTGCAACTGTTCAACCGTCAGCATAAGACGCTTGATGACTTCAGCACGATCAATCAAGATTACTTCGATGCTCACATGGACATCCGCGACGTCTATACTTACTACGGGTCGCTCTTACAAATCCTGACGACGATCGGCTTAGCAGTCGTGTTGTGGGGGGGCGGTCAGGGCGTGATCTCGGGCTGGGAAGGCGTGACGATCGGCGTGTTGATCGCCTTTATCGAATACGTGCGCCAGAGCTACGAACCGATCATCATGCTCTCGGAGCAGTTCACGCAGATTCAGACGGCGTTCAGCGCCGGCGAACGCATCGCGCGCATGTTACAGGTACAACCGGACGTGCAAGAACCGGCGAAACCGCGCGCGGTCACGAGCTTCGATCAGTCGATCGAATTCCGCGATGTGACCTTCGGCTACAAAGACGGGCATCCTGTTCTCAAGGGCATCAATCTCAAGATTGAGCCGGGGCAACGGGTCGCCATCGTCGGCGCGACCGGCGCGGGCAAGACGACGCTAGTCAAGCTCTTGGCGCGTTATTACGACGTTGACGAAGGCGGTATCGGCATTAGCGGGGTTGATATTCGTGATCTGAGCTTCGATGACCTGCGCCGTTACATCACAGTTGTGCCACAAGACCCGTACTGCTTCAACGGCACAATTGCGAATAACCTGCAACTGTTCGACCCCAAAATCAGCGACGAAGAGATGGACTACGGTGCTGAGATCGCCTGTGCCAAGCCCTTCATCGACAAGCTACCGGGGGGCTATGACTTCGAGCTATTGCCGGGTGGGGGCAATCTTTCGCAGGGGCAACGGCAATTACTGGCGCTCGCCCGTGCGATCATCCACAGCCCAGAGAGTATTCTCGTGTTGGATGAAGCCACCAGTAGCATCGACACCGAGACCGAAGAATACATCCAGCAAGGGCTTGAGCGCATCCTGCAAGACCGCACCAGCTTGATTATCGCGCATCGCCTCAGCACCGTGCGTGATGCCGATCGTATCATCGTCATGCGCGACGGGCAGGTGATCGAAGACGGCTCGCACGATGATCTGCTGGAACTAGGTGGCATGTATGCCCAGCTGTACTATCGCCAATTCGCTGATCCTGATGCCAGTATCGACGACTTGCTCGAACAATCGGACACAGTGCCAGAAGCCAGCTAAAACGTTTAGTGGCCGGGTATTTGAGACGCTTCTAACACATCTGCGTTATAATCGGACGATGAATAATCACGCATACATGCGGAAGGACGCGCCATGGCAACGCCAAACCAACCTAACCAACCGAAGAAGCGCCGCCTGAAGATCGAACGCAAGCCGGAACTCGATGCCGATTACAGCAATATGGTGATGATTAGCCACACAATGCACGAGATGATTCTCGACTTTATGCAGGTCATCCCACAAGATCAACGCGCCCTCATCAACAATCGCATCGTCATGACCCCCACACATGCGAAGCTGCTGTTGAACGCCTTGCGCGATAACCTGAGCAAATACGAAGCACGCTTCGGCGAGATTGCCACACCATCCACCCCGCCCTCACTTGCCGATCAACTCTTCCAGAATATCGCGGGGGATGGCGGCAACGATGGCGACGACGACAAAGACGGAGACGACGGTCATGCGTAATCTGGATACCATCGCTGACTCGATCCGCCAGACGATGACCGCCCAGAACGATGCCCGCGATCAAGCCCTGGCACAATCGCGGGAACTCATCCGCCATTGTGCTGAGTGCATCCGCGCCATTCATCGCCAGAACTGGCAACAGGTCGATGCGAAGTTCGCCATCATCCGCCAGAAAACCGACGAACTGCGGGCGGTCGTCGCCGATTATCCCGATCTGTATCATACGGGTTACACACAGGATGCCTTGAAAGAAGTGGTCGAAGCGCACATCACCTATGCCATCATCCAAGATACGGACTTGCCGACAGCCGCTGATTTGAACGTCGAAGGGTCAACTTATTTGCGCGGGATGGCCGAAGCCGCGACCGAGTGCCGCCG
>DAOTTV010000196.1:0-20712 GCA_034437755.1 Anaerolineae bacterium
CGTATCTTGCGTGGTCAAGCTCTTTTTGTCCCCTTTTTGAAAAAAGGGAACGCCAAAAACTTTTGCTTTTTTGAACGCTATGCGTTCAAAATGAACAAGGTCAAGGAACGACAATTCCTTGTGGGGGTGTGGGGGCAAAGCCCCTGCAACAAAAACCACGCGAAATCCCAAAGAGCCATAAATGATAACTTTCAGAGCATAGCACAGTCGCTTGAGTCCACGCAAACAATGGTTTCACATGGCGTACAATACCGACCCGCTCAGCATCGGGCGGAGTCTTATATCTCCGTTAGAATCTACCCATTGGCGTATGAATCAACCTCGTATAATGCGTCTAGGTGAGACAGAGTCTCAAATAAATAACAGGTAGGATACCAGACATGACCCAGACCAAACCCAAGCTGACCGAACCCGCGCTCGATGTCCATCGGTTAGCGGCGGGATACCCCAACGACCGCCACGCGATACAGGATGTGAGTTTCACCGTGCAAAGTGGCGAGCGCGTCGCTGTCATCGGGCCTAATGGCGCAGGCAAGAGTACCTTATTCAAAGCGATTGTGGGCTTGTTGCCCTTCACGATGGGCCATATTTCAAGCTATGGCGAAGACTGTCGCAGTAGCCATAGCTATGTCGGCTACGTCCCCCAGCACGGCGATATTGACTGGTCATTTCCGGTCTCGGTCTACGACGTGATTATGATGGGACGCGCTCGTCATATGGGCTGGTTTCGCTTCCCCCGCAAGCGCGATCATGAGCGCGTGAACGAGCTAATCGCCCACCTGAACCTAGAGCAGATTCGCAACCGTCAGATTGGCGAGCTAAGTGGCGGACAACAGCGACGGGTGTTCATCGCGCGCGCCCTCGCACAAAATACGCGCGTCCTGCTGATGGACGAGCCATTCACAGGGGTTGATACGTCTGCTGAGCAGGATATTATGGCGACGCTGGACACCCTGACCGAGAGTGGCATCACGATTCTGCTGGCGACGCACGATATGGGCAAAGCTAATCAGCACTTCGATCAGGTTTTGCTGATGAACGGACGCTTGATTGCGTATGGCGCGCCCCAGCAAGTTTTCCAACCGGCGACTCTGCGTCAGGCTTATGGGGGCAGTGTGCGCGTGTTTCAGGACGCGGAGAGCGCGATCATGATTATGGACGAACACGGATGCGGAGATTGAACCATGGCTGAAATTCTGAACTTTTTGACCGAACCATTAGGCTACGCTTTCATCCGGCGCGGGTTGATCGCGCTCGTCTTGATCGGTGGCATCAGCGGCGTAATCGGCACATTTGTCGTCGTGCGCGGGATGTCGTTCTTCGGCGATGCGCTGGCTCATACGATTCTGCCGGGGGTCGCTATTTCGTATACAGTCAGCGGCGGTCAGCTGGGTAGTAATCTGTTCGTCGGGGGCCTGGGCGCGGGTATTCTATCGGCGCTGGGGATCGCTTATCTGGCACGGCACGAGCGCTTAAAAGAAGATACCGCCATCGGCATCGTCTTCGTGACGATGTTCGCGCTCGGCATCGCGATTATCAGCACCCAGCGCAGTTACAGCGCCGACCTGACGCACATCCTGTTCGGGTCGATCAACGGCATTAGCAATAGCGATTTAATCATCATGGCGATCATCGGCGCGATCGTGGTGACGGTGATCGTCCTGCTGTATAAAGAGTTCATGATTATCAGCTTCGATTTAAGCCTCGCCCACACCTTAAAGCTACCAGTCGAAGGCTTACGCATCCTGCTCTTCGTGTTGATCGCGATGACCATCGTCGCCAGTTTGCAGGCAGTCGGCATCGCGCTGATGCTCGCCCTGCTCATCACGCCCTCAGCAATAGCCCGTCTGCTGGTCAACCGCCTGCACATCATGATGATCGTCTCGACAGTGATTGGCATCATCAGCGGGGTGATTGGCTTTTATCTGTCATATGCGCTAGATATACCATCCGGTGCGAGTATCGTGCTGACGATGAGTAGCATCTTCGGCATTGTGTTCATCGGGCAATCAGTACGGCACGCGCTCTTGCCCGCCCGCACGCCGGAGCGCAAGCCATCGTCATGATTGATGCTCATACCCGACAATCTCAACCGAGCGGCTGTAATCGCTGGATGAGATATCACTGCCGAAGCTAATGCGATCACACGCGCTGAACCTGCACACCTGCGCTTCATATTCGCAAAATGCTGGGTTTCTCGCTACAATATAACAATTCATGACGCTGATGAGGCCCAGATAAGATATGAGCGCGAACACGACCATTGGCAACCGTTACATCCTGCACGAGCGATTAGGCAGTGGCGGCATGGGCGCAGTGTATCGGGCGACAGACTTGCTCACAGATAGCGTCGTTGCGCTTAAGCGCGTCGATAAACCCGCCGAAACGCTCCAATTCAGCAGTCGTAGCGATCATCAGAAATTGCACATCGCCCTCGCCAACGAGTTCCAGCAATTGGCATCCCTGCGCCATCCGAACATCATCAGCGTTCTCGATTATGGCTTCGCCGATCAAAAGCCCTTCTTCACGATGAATTACATCGCGCAGGCGCGCAACCTGACGACCTATGCCCAACAAGCGGGGCATCGCGAGCGCCTACATCTGCTCGTCAAGCTCTTGCAGGCGATTTCGTACTTACATCGGCGCGGGATCATCCATCGTGATCTCAAGCCGGAAAACGCGCTGGTCGGCGCGGACGGACAATTACGAGTGCTGGACTTCGGACTAGCCGAAGAGAACCCACGCGGGGCTGTCGATGGTAAAGTAGTCGGCACGCTGATTTGTGTCGCGCCGGAAGTCCTGCAAGGAGCCGCCCCCACGACCGCATCCGATTTGTACGCAGTCGGCTTGATGGCATACGAGATGTTCATCGGCACCTACCCCTTCGAGACGCAAACGCCGTCCAAGCTGGTCTACGACATCATCAGCAAAGAACCGGACTGGGGCTTGCTCGATCTGGAAGTGGGCTTGATTGACCTGATCCAACGCTTGCTGAGCAAAGACCCACACGAGCGTCCACAGACCGCGCAGGATGTGATCGACGCGATTGATGCCGCTAGCCGCTACTCGATCGAAAAAGATGAGAGCAATACGCGCAATAGCTTTCTACAGGCGGCACGCTTCATCGGGCGCGATACAGAAATCCAGACCTTAGAGACGGCATTAGAACAAGCACTAAAAGACGGGCGCGGCAGTGCGTGGTTGATCGGCGGCGAGAGCGGTGTCGGCAAATCGCGCTTACAAAACGAAATTCGGATTCGGGCGATGGTCAAGGGCGCGACAGTCCTCAGCGGTCAGGGGGTGACGGGCGGCGGCTTGCCCTTCCAACTCTGGCGCGATCCTATACGAAATCTCGCACTGGCGGTCGCCATCGACGATCTCGACGCGAGTATCCTCAAGGAGATTGCGCCTGATTTGGATCGCTTGCTAGGGCGCACCATCCCGCCCGCGCCACAAGTCGACCGCGAGACGGCGCAGAAACGCTTGATTAATGCGATTGTCGCGCTGTTTCGCCAGCATCAACGACCGACAGTGATCTTGCTGGAAGATTTGCAATGGATGGACGAAAGCCTGACCGTCTTGAATCAAGTTAGCCAGATTACAGCCGATCTCCCCCTGCTGGTGATCGGCTCATATCGCAGTGACGAACGCGCCGATTTACCCGATCATCTGCCGCATATGCAACACATGCACCTTGATCGCCTGAGTACCGAAGAAATCAGCCACTTGAGCCAATCCATGCTGGGCGATAGCGGCACCGAAGAACACGTCGTTGACCTGTTGCACAAAGAGACCGAAGGCAACGTTTTCTTCATTGTAGAGACGGTGCGTGCGCTGGCAGAAGAAGCCGGTAGCCTGAATAATGTCGGGCGCATGACCCTACCGCCGACGGTCTTTGCAGGGGGCGTGCAGATGGTTATTGAACGGCGACTCGGGCGTTTGCCGGCGATTTATCGTCCCCTGCTAAATCTGGCGGCAATCGCCGGACGACAGATCGATTTGACGCTGATGCATGCGCTCGCTGATACGGTCGATGTCGATGAGTGGTTGACAGCCTGCGCCAACATCGCGGTTTTCACCGTGCAGGATGGCGTTTGGCGCTTCGCACACGATAAATTGCGCGAGGGCACGCTGATGACGCTCTCAGCAGAGGAACACGCCGCGCTCAACGCGCAGGTCGCGACCGTAATCGAGACCATCTACCCTGATGATGCCGCATTCTATCGCGTGCTAGCCGACCACTGGCACGCGGCCGGCAACACCGACAAAGAAGCGCGTTACGCCTATCTCACCGGACGACAACTCTACGAAACGCAGTTACAAACCGCACGCGATTATCTGCAACGGGCGCGCAGTTTGATTGCGGCGGACGATGCCCGCTATCCGCATGTCTTATGGATGCTAGCGACGATCTTCACGCATACGACCAATTACACACAGGCTGAGGAGTTCTTCATCACAGCGCGTGATCTGGCACAGGCGCGGGGGCAAGCCGACCACACGGTGCGCGCCTTACTCGGGTTGAGCAAGTTATATGTGCGCCGCACGACTTATGAACGCGCCGCACAGATCGCCCGCGAAGCGCTCGCCCATGCTCAGGATTTAGGCGACGAGGCTCTGATCGCCAACGCTTATAATCGTATCGCTGGCGTTCTGCTAGAAGAAGGCAACTTCGCCGCCGCCAAGCAATATCTGATGAACAGCCTCGAAATCGCGCTGACGCTCGACGACCAGACAGTAATCGCGCTGACATATAACAATCTAGGTATGATCGCCTATCGCACAGGTGAGAGTGACATCGCGTGGAATTACTTCGAGAAAGCCTTGGCGATCCGGCGGGATGCCGGCATTCGTCATGCCATCGCGGCGGGCTTGAATAATCTGGGCGTGATCGCCGGTATGCGCGGGCATTACGACGACGCCCTGAGCTACCATCAGGAGAGCTATCAGATCAAACGCGCGATTGGCGATCGCTTCGGGATGAGCAACAGCTTGACTAATCTGGGCATCGCGGCGATGAATGCCGGCGAGTATCCACGAGCTGAGCAGTACTTCCGGCAGGCGTTGGAGATTTGCTACGAGGTTGATAACCGCTTGGGTATCGCCGATAATCTGAACAACATCGGCTTGATTTTGCGGCGCCAGAATCAGAACTTACACGAAGCACGCGATTTGCTCGAGCGAGCGATTGTCACCGCACAAGAAGTCGGGGATCGCTTAGGGTATGCGCTGGCGTTGACCAATCTCGCGGACGTACTGATCGAACTAGGCAATTATCAGGCGGCGCTCGATCGTATTTGTGATGCTCTGCAAGAGACGCGCACCAATCAGGCGATGCAACCGATGCTGAGGGCAATCATGTGGTATGGCAAGTTACAGGCGCAATGGGGGGATACGCTGGACGCAGTGCGCTTGTGCAGTTTCGTCAACTTACATCCATCGGTAGACGGTGAGACACAGCAGGACAGCGAACAGATGCTGACGCACTTCAGCATTCAACTATCAGCCGAACAACTCGTCAGCGCGGTAGAAGCAAGCAAGACACTAGAATTAGAGGCGCTAGTCGATACGATTATCACGCGCTACGAACGCGGGGCATGAGCGATTACCCATACCCCGTGTGATGGTGGATGTTTACTCTGCGACCGTCAGGTTACCGACGACGACATTGCCATCGACTGTCACCGGGCCGTCTGCACCTTCGACGGTGCCGAATTCGTAGACACCGGGCGCGCTCGTGTCATAGTGCAACATCGGGAAGACGCTGGCGGCGGCTTCGTCGAGTTCCACAACGATATTCTCGTTCAAGCCTTCGACCAGCGGCGCGAAGCCCAGCACAGCCCCCGGCGCACCGTCGTTATCGGCGTGGATGACCATCCAGCCCTGCGTGTCGATCAGTGCCGAGTCAATCGTGAGCGTGTTATCAGCCAGCACACCTTCGTAGGTGATGCTAGGGGCGGCATTGATGCCAAAGACCAGCACGTTACCATCGACCGTCACCGGGCCGTCTGCGCCTTCGACCGTGCCGAATTCGTATTCGCCTTCAGCACCGGTGTCGACGTGCAACATCGGGAACAAGCGCGGCGTGACCCCTTCAGGATCGACTTCGACGGTGACATCGACGTTCGTGCCAGCTTCGACCTGTGCGAAACCGATCACGGGACCCGGCGTGCCTTCGCCGCTATCAGCATGGATCACTAGCCAGCCCAAGCCATCGCTGACGACGCTCTCCGCTGTCACGGTGTCGGTCACGATCTGATCGGGAACGCGCATCGAAGGATTACCGGTTTCGATATCGAACGTGGCAACCACGCCGTTGACGACGACCGGGCCGTCTGCGCCTTCGACCGTGCCAAATTCGTATGCGCCAGCTTCGCCGGTATCAACGTGTAACATCGGGAAAAGCGTCGGTGTGATCTCGCCATCAAGCGCGACGGTGACATCACTGTTCGCGCCAGCACTGACGGGCGCAAAGCCCAGCACAGCCCCCGGTGCGCCGCCGTTATCCGCATGGACGACGACGAAGCCATCCTGCGCGGTGACAACATCAGCGATGGTGACAGTGTTCATATCGAGCAGTTGATCGTAGGCACGCACAATCTCGACGTTGAATGCCGGTGTCACGACTTCACCATCGACGCTAACGGGCAAATCAGCGCCTTCGACCGTGCCGAATTCGTATGTGCCGACTTCGCCGCTATCTTCATGCAACATAGCGAAGAGCGTCGACGTGGCGTTGCTGGTATCCATATCAACGCTGACATTCTGGCTCATGCCTTGATTGACTTTACGGAAGCCGACCACAGGCCCGATACCGCCTTCGTCGTTGGCGCGATGAATGACGATGAACGCCGGCGTTTGGCTGACGATGCTATCGATCATCACAGTGCCATCCAGCGACACTTGATCGCTGACTGTCACGGCGGGGGTGTCCATCATATCGCCCGTGTCGCTGTCCTGTGCCATCACAGGCAACGCCATCATAGCTAGGAGTAATACCGTTAAAACTTTTCTCATATTCGCTAACCTTACCTCTCTGAGATAGGAGTAAAATAGATGGTTCTTTCGTATCTTGCGTGGTCAAGCTCTTTTTATTCCCTTTTTGAAAAAAGAGAACGCCAAAAACTTTTGCTTTTTTGAACGCTATGCGTTCAAAATGAACAAGGTCAAGGAACGACAGTTCCTTGTAGGAGTGCGAGGGCAACGCCCCTGCAACAAAAACCACGCGAAATCTCAAAGATCCAAATAGATATTCATTTGTCGAATATAGCAGTTATGGGTGTGTATAGCATAAAATCAAAGTGAGAAAGTGATCACTCATGGTGTGGCATGTTTGGCGGCGTGTGCTATGATTGCCAGCGACCGAGCCTACTTCGGTCTTGAGCGAGTTTCGTACCCGTTTGGTGACACATGGAGCAGGTGAGCGTCTTTTAACTGAGTTATTGTCGAAACTAAATGAGCATAGCTTACTCAAAGGCAAACATCGTCAACGCACCGATTCGACACATATTCTCAGCGTGGTGCGTGATCTGAATCGCCTGGAGAATGTGGGCGAGACCCTGCGCCATGCACTCAACAGTCGCCGTTCCGCCAGCTCAAAACAGCATAATATGAGGTTCGCCAACAATCTCGCTAGGATTTAGACATCTTTCAGTGGTGGCACGCCGCCCTCCTGTGGTAGGATGGATGAAACAACGCCGTTTAAGAGTTTAGTGCAAAGTTGAGCTATCATGCTGATGCTTTTTCAGCATATACGACTAGCTTCGCCCCAATATGCAACCCTAGCTTAGAAGCAAATTTAAAAGGCAACTGCTGTATGTACTTAAATCCTAGCCACAAGGGGCGCAACAAATGCTTAAAAGGCAATGTACTACCCACAACAGAAGATGTAGGTTGGATATGATGTGCATCTTGATAGGCTTGCCACGCATTAAAGCGATGCATTGGTAGAACACCAATCGCTTCAATATGTTTAACCTTGAACTGACACATCTCAAGCAAAAGTTTCATATTTGCTACTGAAAAATAAGTACGATGCCACGGAAAGAAAACATTCCAATCTTTGCCTAGAATCCAGCGCGGAACACTACGAAAATGAGGGGTATCCATATATAAGATACCGCCCGGTCGCAAAATCCGATAGATTTCCGCAATTGTCGCCTGTGGGTCTTTGACGTGTTCAATCACATCAAACAAAGTAACCGTATCATAATAATCATCCGGTAAATTTAATTCAGTCAAATCACCGGCATGGATCTTCAGTTGATGGCTTGAACGTGCATAATCAATCGCAGGTTCGCTAATTTCTGTCCCTTCCACCTGCCAACCTGCCTCCCGCGCCGCTAACAAAAAGTTGCCTGTAAAACATCCCACATCGAGTAAATGATTTTGGGAGGTGCGATACGGGTGTAATCGTCTTAAAACAGGTTGATAAGCATTGAAGTTCATCGGCTTTTGGTGCGTCTGTATTTTACCACCAAACGTCGTTTCGTAAATTTGCGCGACTGCCGCATCTGTTAATTGTGGACTAACCCACACTAAGCCGCACACTGTACACTGGTAATACCCGAAGCCATCTTTATCCCATAAATGGCGTGGTATACTTCCATGTCCCAGATTACAGGTGCTGATTGTCACTGCATCAAGCCCAGCAATTTGTACAATACGCTCTTTTTCCACAACTAAAGACCTTCTCAACTCAACTTGGTAAACGACGAAAATATTGATAGGTTCCCGGACGAAAGGTACGGCTCAACTGGCGTATGACTTCAATCGGTTGCAATCCGATAATAGCCTTTATTCTTGTAGTTAATGGAAATTGTATCGGCTCTAGCCCGGCTTGGCGTGCCATAATTGGCAGGGATACTTGTTGATAGCAATTGATATGCTCTAACGGCGCAACCACCTTGATCGAGTGTGGATCATTTGCTGGCAAACCCCAATCTATTTGCTCTAGGATTTGATGTACGAACTTGCCATTAGGAACACTAATTTTGACAATACCATTGCCTTTTAACATGTCACGAAGCTCTTTCAAAGTCTCCAGAGGTTGAGGCAAATGTTCAAAGACTTGTTCTGTATTGATAAAATCAAACCGGATTTGTTTAGGATTATCAAGCGGAAGTACCTGTATATTATGTTTGTGAGCATACTTGAGCCGACTAGGTGATAATTCACTGCCATACGCCTGTAAACCCATTAAGGAGGCTTGACGACACCAGTAGCCCCAGCCCATCCCATAATCTAATACTTTAATATCATGCACAGGTTGATTGATAACAGTCGCAATAGTCATGATCTCTTGAGCAATACGCCTAAACTTCGCTAAATTCATATTACGAAGCTCTTTGTCTAAACTCACTTCAGGTCGAATCCACTCCTCATATAAAACAGTCATCAATGCATCATTGAGAATATAATGTTGAAAAACGGTCTGACAGCGTTTGCACTGATCCAACTGATAAGGCGCTTCACATAATTCCGCATAGTGAGTAATATCCACCGGGGCATAATGCTGACGCAAATACACCTGAATGCGCTCATCACATAAAGAAGCGGAGAAGATTGCTGTCACATTCGTGTCATGACAAACCGGACAATATGTTCGCTCTATGAACCAGCTCACAACTTTACATCCTTTGTATGGACAATGTGATTATCAAGCATATCACCATCGGGGATTACCCTATTTCGATAAATGACGTTGTAACTTTCGTGCCATAAAAATTTCCGTCATCGCCATAGATTCATAGGTTGCCCCACCAATATGGGGCGTAATGAGCAAATTATTATGCTCACATGCATATTCGATGAGTGGGCTACCCCGTTTAGACAAAAAACGTTCATCAGGGATAACATCCAATGCCGCCCCCGCAATATGACCTTCCATAAGGTTTTGTAATAATGCTACATCATTGATGATGTCACCCCGAGCTGTATTAATCACATAAGATTGGGATTTCATTCGTGCCAGTTCATCAAAACTGATTAAATGAATTGTTTCTTGATTAAGAGGCGCATGAATTGTAAGAATATCCACCTCTGGCAATAATTCATTCAGCGTATCAGCCCGGTCTACAAAATCAGGGAAGGCATCACGGTAGGGATCATAGACGTTTATACTCATACCTAATGCCCGAGCTAGATGCGCTACGCGCTCGCCAATACGTCCTAACCCTACAATACCTAAAGTCTGTTGAAATAAATCATGCCCTTTAAATGCATCGCGATCCCATCTCCCTGATTTAACCGACTCGAAAGCCCACGGTGTTTGACGGATTAAAGCCAACATTAGCCCTAGCGTATGTTCAACCGTTGCTGGAATACTTTTTAAGAACTCGACCTCACCACGTAATGTCAATACAGCAATATTTTTTTCATTCGCATATGCCATATCAATATGATCAACGCCTGTTGTTGCCGAAACAATGACTTTTAAACGCTTGGCAGTATCGATAAGAGCACGATCAATCTGAAAACCGAGACGAACAATCAGCACATCAAATTGCGGAATACATGCCAGTAAATCAGCACGACTCAAATTCTCCTGTAGGGTCACATCTCCTACTTCGTGTAAAATTGCTGTCGCTTCCGCACTATAATTATTAGCTTCTGCGTTCAAAATTCGTATCATCGCTATCCCCGAGATTGTTGGATAATTTGTTCAGCAAGCAACAGATCTATCTCGCTATCAATATTGATGGATCGTTCGTAAGGCATAATATAAGCTTGGGTCTTTGCGCCATAAAATGAATGAGTTTGAACCAGTACATCGCGCTTTGTTGCATAAATAGCCCCATTACGAACATATACCGACGGGAACTCTTGGCGACGGGTAATATGATCGGGAATTTGCATCAACGGGTGTGGTTCTCCAGTATCGAGGGTGTACATATAATACGGATGACCACGCTCTACTGGATAAAAACTCACAACAGAGTCTGCACCAGACTGCTGTAATAACTGCAAAGACTGCTCCACATCAGCGACGATGCGTAAAGGAGTAGTTGGTTGCAACAACAAAATCACATCAAAGGTCATTTCTTCGACTTTTTCCATACGTTCAACCGCATGTAAAACCACATCAATCGTTGCCGCATGATCTGTCGCCAGATGATCAGGACGCATGAATGGCACATCTATACCATGAGATTGGGCGATTTGCGCGATTTCAGGGGCATCAGTTGATAGAATACAGCGCGTGATCGAGGGGCATTGCCTGGCAACTTCAATTGTATGAGCAATGAGGGGTTTACCATCGAGCAAACGGATATTCTTTCGGGGAACACCTTTAGACCCACCCCGTGCTGGAATAATCGCCAATACCTTGTTGATTTTGTCACTCATTTCTTCGCCCAAACTAAAAAAGCTAACCCCCAGCGTTCAGGGCATGTCCACTTATCAATAGAAGCCGGGTTCAAGGTCAGTAATGCTTGCCAGCATTTAATCAAACCCTGCTCTAACGGCGATGCCATTGGTGTAAATGGAAACTGATACGAGTGTGAAACAAGTGGAACAGGGAACATTCCAAAACTACCACAATCTGCAACGTTTAGCTGACGCATAATAGCAAGATAAGCTTCTGACGTGAATGTATTGCGGTACAAAGGTGCTTTAGCCGGTGGACGTTGTTCAGCTGGGGTAGATCGTGTGAGGGAGAGCAATCGATGCGATAATTTCAACATGGTATTCACTGGGATTGCCAACGTTTGTACAGAAATCGGGCGTTCTGGCACCACATACCCCAGAAAAACGCCCCCATCCCGTAAGAGACGCATCTGTTCAACTACGGGTTGTTCGACATCTTCAAAATGCTCTAATAAGCCGATACTTACCAGCACATCAAATGAGTCATCAGCATAAGGTAAATTCAGCGTATCACCACAGATGCAATAACTATTGAGCTTATCTTGCTCAAAATTATATTGGGCAGAGTGCAGCGCCTTTTCTGATGTATCAAGCAGATGTGTTTCAAAACCATTTGCCGCGAAAAATGCTCCCATACTACCGCGTCCCGCTCCTACTTCAATCGCTCGACCACCTGTTACATCTCCCATTATTTTTTGGAACACGCGCCAATGATTCTGAAATGCAAATTGTACCTGATTAGCAGGTTGACCAGCACTAAAATGATAGGTCTTACTTTCAGGACGTGAATTCCAATTTGTACGGAACGCACTTACTGACCCGTCAGAATAATCATCAATGTCTCGCTGTTTATCACTCATACTCACTCAATATGTTAATCGCTTTTCAATTTTTAACGGTACATCGGGTAAAAGTTGGGCAATTTTTGTCCCGGCATCCCCCGTCCCATATAACATATCACGCTTCACTTCATGATCCAAATGATATTGAATAGCTGTCATAATGTCTTGTTGATCATAATCAACATCTATCACATTTTGCCCACGATCACGACCCGCTTGACGATCACCAATATTTACTGCTGGTACCCCCAAAAACGAGCATTCACGAATAGCAACGCTGGAGTTACCGACAATCCCTTTACTCGCATATAGTAAGCGCAAAAAATCACCGGGATCCATATTTTTGAAGAAGTGAATATTCATCGGTTTCTCCAATTCACGAAACGAGCGTATCCCTTTCGATGTTCCATCAGAACCAGCATCAACATTAGGCCAGAACCATAGCGTAGGCACATCTAATTCTTGTATAGCGAACAAAGTCTCTGTGATATGCCGACGGGCTTCTTCATACTGGGTCGTAACAGGATGTTGCATAACCACCAAATAACCATCAGATAAATCGACAAAACCACCAACCCCTCCATACTTCTCGTAAGGTTCAAAATTCATCGCAGGGGATTTCAACACTTCAGCGGCAATATCAATGGAAGGGCAACCGGTAATATAGACTGTATCAGGATCTTCCCCCATTTTAATCACACGCTGTGCGGCATATTCATGCGATACAAAATGCACATCAGCGAGTTTGGTAATGGCATGGCGTACTTTTTCATCAATCGAGCCGGTTACCTCTCCCCCTTGAATATGAACAAGCGGGATATTCATATAAGCGGCAGAAATTGCCGTTGCCATCGTTTCAAAACGATCCGCAATCGTAACTACCAAATCCGGCTGTAGATTATAAAGTGCCGTCGATAGCTCCATAATGCTAATCCCCGTAGTTTTAGCCATCGAAAGCAAGTTTTCACCCTCTAAGACGGAAAAAACTTGGGCATTAATCTTAAAGCCATCCCTTTCGATCACATCAATCGTATTTCCATAGCGATCTAACAATGCACTTGCGGCAACAACAAGCTGTAGCTCTAAATCAGGATGAGCCTGAATAGCAAATAAAGCACTGCGGATACGACTGTAACTTGGGCGTGCCGTGACAACAACACAAATGCGACGTTTCACAAAAATTTACTCCAACATATCTTCTGCAAGGCGTGTGTTCGCCTGCACATCTATTTTTAAGCGTCTGCCGATCATATCAGGCAATTTCATCGCCGGAATACCCGTCCCCGGCTTTTTGACCGTCAAATGTGCTGACTGTAATACGGTACCTGCCGCAAGAGCCTCTTTGACGATGATACTCTTCGTAAAAGGCTTGCGTAGCGGTTTCAATTGGTCTGCTATTTGATTTTTATCAATCGGGTTTGCTAACATCGTTTCGATAAAACGGATCCCCTCAACCATTTCTTTGAGTTCTGTCGTCGTCACAGAAGCCGTAACATCCGGGCCAAACATCTCACGACTAAATGTTACGTGGACTTCCAGCATATCACTACCGAGCGTTGCCGCCGCCAAGCCGGGATAAATTGTCCCCGAATGATCGGATAAGCCCACATTACATTGGTACCGATCTCGAAAAACCGATAACATATTGATACCGATTTCTTCCGGTGGGCAGGGATAACTCGTCGTGCATTGAAGAACAGTTAAGGGTAATTCCTGCGCCTGAACTCGATCAACAACTTTATCGAGTTCTTCAAGTGTACTCATCCCGCTTGATAAAATAATGGGTTTTCTGGTTGTGGTCATGTGATCCAGTAAAGGCAAATTATTGACCTCGCCCGAGGCAACTTTCCACATCGTCATGCCCAAACGGTCTAACAAGTCCACCGCTTCATGACTGAATGCCGAACTGAGAAATACCAGATTTTTATCTTCCGCATGGGTTTTAAGCCCCATCCACTGCTCTTCAGTAAATTCCATGCGTTGCCAGTATTGATAACGGGTGTCATCTTGGGGGCTAAACTTTACCCGCCAAGGTTCATCAGGCATACTCTCGGCATAGGCAATGTGCGTCTGGAACTTAACAGCATCCGCGCCAGCATTCGCTATGGCATCAATGAATGCATGTGCCATTCCCAGACTTCCATCATGCGCTTGAGCCACTTCACCAATAATCATTGATTTTTTCATCAGTTTGCCTTTAGAGCCGTATGGGTTAAACACTTGGGATTACGTAGAAGAATAAATTAAATTGCTTGTGATGTATCATATCCAATATTGAGGAGGTTTGTAAATAGGGTCTATATCAGGTAGATTGATCACCTTTTTGATGATGATCGTGTAATACCTAGCACCGCCATGATATACTCAACTTAGCATCTACTTTCAAACAATCGGCAGATTATGGTCTACGCAAACATCGCATACATTCATTATTGGGAAATACCTAGTTTAGCCGCGAGTAGTGTCCATGTCATGAAAATGTGTCAGGCATTCCAACAAGAAGGCTATACAACAAGCTTACACGCTCCCCGTGCCCATATGTCAGTTAAAGATATATGGCAACACTATGGTATTCAAACCCGCTTCGCCCTACACCTCATGCACACCATCCCGTTATTACGCAAACAGGATATTGCCCTCCGCGCCAGTATATTCGCCTATCGTCAGGCACATACAGTCAGCATGGGACGTAATTTAGCCGGTGCAATGTGGTCATCCCTGTTTGGCGTGCCGACCCTCTTTGAATCCCATGAGCTACCGCACAGCACGACTGCCCAATTCTATACTCGTCAGCTTTTTAGAGGAACAGGTTTTAAAGGCTTGATTGTCATTAGCCCACCTCTTAAAGAACGTTATTTACAACACTATGGTGATCTTCTACACGAAAATGATATTCATGTTGAGCCAGACGCTGTCGATTTAGAGCGTTTCCAGATGGCACCCACTGCTTTACTTGCTAAACAACAACTAGGTATAGATAACTTTGTCGTGGGTTATGTCGGGCATCTTTATCCCGGTCGTGGGATAGAACAGGTGATTGCCCTCGCTCAAAACTTCTCACAGATCACATTTCTGATCGTCGGCGGGACAGAAACCGATTTACAACACTGGCAAAAACAAACCGTATCTCTCGATAATATCCGCTTTACAGGCTTTGTTCCCAATGGTGACTTAGTAAAGTACATGGCAAGTATGGATGTATTCCTGATGCCCTATCAGCAAAAAGTAACAGTTTATGGGGGTAAAGGGAATACATCAGAATGGATGAGCCCGATGAAGATGTTTGAATATATGGCCGGCAAACGCCCGATTATTTCTAGCAATTTACCCGCACTAAGAACAATCCTTAATCAGCATAATGCCATCCTATGCCCACCTGAAGACACAAAAGCATGGGTATCTGCCGTACAAAGCTTGTATGAAAACCAGACACTGCGCCAGCAACTAGCCGAACAAGCCTATCAAGATGTACAATACTATACATGGTGTAAACGGGTACAACGCATCATGCGTATTTTAGACTAAAAGTATCCCCATCCTACAAACTTCAAGGGTTGGAAATCAAACGATGCTAGCCGCTCATCTTCAAGTACCTGTGCGATTTCTGCCAGTGTCAACAGACGAAACCAGGTATCAAAAAGGCTACTCGTTTGAATCGTATGCAGTCCCTTAATCCAGACCGTTTTAGAACGTATATCATTGCGCTTGATATGGGCAATAGCCTGCTTCTGAAAACTCCATAGCATCGCCCCTATATCACCGGTAACAGGTAAAGAACGGATTATATCCTGCCAGACAAACCAGCGCCGATTAGCCCAGCAAAACCCGCCATCATCATTTTGTGCTGTCATCGTAAAATCAATCATTTTACGCGCAACTTGCTGGATGGAATCGTGATACTGTGGAAGATGACGATACCCCACCATCAAAATCTGCATCGCATCCAGTTCATAACACGACCCACTGCCATACAAAGGCCAGAAGCGACCATCGTAATATTGCATTTTCACTATTTGTTCAACTGCTTGTTCTAAATAAGGTGGGCGACGTTGATGATAGTCATACAGCGTATATTGATGGGCCGCTCCACCCATGCCAATGTACCAATCACACTGGTAGCTTGTACCCCAATACCCACTCCGCGGGCGGGCATGTTCCTCATGCCATTGAAACCACTCATCTAAAGACTGTTGCGCTTTCGCATTCGCTTGATATTGTACTTGATAAGTCAGAATGATCGCTACAAACATCGCACGACTGCCAGAGTTCCATGCGTTATGCTTCCAGTCTAAACTATCGAGAAAAGATTTCACCCATCCGGGTTGCATCCAGGTCTGTGTAAACCGAAGTGGATAACGCGGTTCGATGTCGAGCGTCACCAATGCAGAGAGGGCATAAGTCGTCAATTGGCGATTGACATGTTCCCGATCGTGTAAGGCATGTCCCGTTTCTTCGTATGTCTGCCAGATGCCGCTATCCTGATCTTGATGATCTAATATCTTTGCAACAAGGTAGGCTTTTTCATCGGATGAATAAGGATCATTGAGCAAGTAGCGCGTAAAAAACCCGAACAAATCCGTATGAATCGTACCGCCTAAATCCTTGGTCATCCGATAATGACCGGGACTAAGCGCCAATTGTGAGACAAAATCTAGTGCTCTGATCGCAGTATCAGACATCATGTGGCTACCTATATCACTGATTGACTTCTTCATTTATCGAATGAAGATTTTTGCTCTGTTGATAGAGGAGTATCGCCTTGAGCATGTGTACGATGCACCAACGGAAATCGTTTCCAAGCAATTTGTAGTAAATATAGCACACTTTTGTAAATTTCAGCAATGATTTTCTGGTCGACAAAAACGGTACTGAAGACAAGAATCACAGTTACAAAAAGAACCCCAAAATCCAACAGCAGTTCAAAAATGCGCCCGAAAATTGTCATACCCGTAACAAATTGGGGGGTTCCAGCAATGAAAACAAGAATACCACAAACCATAAAACAAGCTAGCCAATAACGCAACTGCTGAAGAACAGCAATCCATTGATTACTCGTCTGGTAGAAAACGATAAATAAGAAAAGTCCTGTATAACCCAATAATGTGATCGTTGAGCCTAATGCCACCGTAAGTGGATCAGGATTATGGCGTAAAAGATAGGAGAGAATAAAGTAGGTAATCAATGCCCACATGCCAGATAAAATTGCACTCATACGAGTTTGGTCAGTTGCAACAAAATACTGAGTAGCAATTGTCTGTGTAATATACAAGGATTGCCCGAACAATAAAGTTGACATGATCGGTAATGACGCTTGAAAATCGGGTAATGCAACTTCTACCAGAAAAACAAATGCTAGATACTTCGCAGACATAATCAACAAAGTAAAGACCACAAACATCGTCAAAGGAGTGCTAAAAATTGGTCTAAAGTCTGATTTATCAGCTTCTTCTCGTTGATAACGCTTACGAATGTTAACCATGTTATTAAAATAGATTGTTTGTAAAGAAGCTGGCAAAGTCAATGTAGCTGTGAAGATACCTTCGGCAAAAGCATATAAACCTATCTCTGTTTCCGATAAATAAAAGACCGAAAGTGCAAGACCCATTGTCAAAATGAGATTAGTGAACAAGCCATCTAAATATTGCCATCCGCCTTCTACAAACATGACGCGCATCGGTTGCCAGCGCAACAAAAAACCCGGTGACAGTTGTTTAAGAGAACGACGTAAGAAATAAGTACCCGTTAATGGCACCAGCAACAGCGCCACCAGAATACCATTCAACCCGCCAAGTACGACACCGATGAGCATATAAATTGGGGTAAGAATTCTGATATAAAAGATCGTCCGTCCGACAGCATCGAACTCATCTAAGGATTGTGCTCGAACAGTGATATAACTATAAAGACGCTCGGCAATTAATGAAAAACAAATCACAATCGCGGCAAAGCGCGTGAATGCCCCACCGACATCAATATCTAGCATATAGATCAGAATAACGAAACAAATACTGACAATCGCCGAGAGAAGGGTTGCCGTAAAACCAATCTGATCAATCTGTTCAGCAGAAGTATTATCACCGTCCGCTAGAGCTTCAACATACTGTTTACGGTATCCCTTAATTACCCCTAAATTAGCGTATGTAGCATACTTCTTAACCAGATTAATAACCCGTAATCCACCCACACCAGCTGGTCCGAGCAACGTGGGGATCAAATATTGTAAGGGAAAATTAACGAATACCCCGACCAGATACCCTAAACTCTGAATAATAGCATAGCGAACGGTCTGCTTTCTGCGCGAGCTAAAGGGCATAGGTCACAACTTCAACACTGATTGAGTATACGCCGTTAGTTTGTCAATCTCTGCCGCATATTCACTAGTACCGGTTTGTACGACGTTCTTACGCCCTAACAAGACACTGTAAAGCTTAATCGAAGCCGATAAACTAATCTGATGGGCAATGAAATGACGTAAAGCACTCGCATCGTATTCATAATCAGCCATTAAATTCGCTAGTGTATTAGCAAATTGGTCGAGCGCCCGAACATGACGAACCATCGTATCGGGCAGTAAAGTATAGGGTGGTTGCGCCAGAGCAATAACCGGTTTGCCTAAGATCGTAGCTTCTAAACCAATGGATCCGGTAATAACGACCACCGCCTGCGCTTGCTGGATAATCGGTCTTGACTTGACTTTAGGATGAATGAAGCGCACATTTGGGATTTCAAGGAGCTTTTTGTAATATCCTGTGCTACGACGGGTATACGCCAGAGGATGGTCTTTAATCAATAGATGTGTAGTCGTTGGTAAATGCGTTGCCAGATAACGCACCAGTTCAATCTGGTTTAAATAGGGGCGCCCATTCAAAAGTAATGCAACTTCCGGCTCACTATGCAACGGGAAAAGCACATAGTTCGTTGATACAAGTTGTGATTCTGCCAGATAATGCGGTGCGAGTTGTGCATCATGTTGTCGTTTACGCCATTGCCCCATAAAACGATGATTCAAACGCTCTTTTAAGGGACTAACCGTATGATTATCTCTGCGTTGTTCACTCGTGCGATAACGCCATTCATCAGTCATAACCGTAAACGCACTATTCAAGAGAACGCGAAAAGGTGTTTGCTTCTCAGAGGATTTACGAACCCCTTCATATAGCGCATTTTTATTCTGCACATGTGTCAGATAGTCATCTGCTATTTCTAAAAAATGGGCTTCGGGGGGGTCTCCCAGTTGCTCCGGTATCATGAGCGAAGTCTGAAACGGATGCGGTTCATATTGTACATAATCGCGTATTTTGGTCGCCCGTAGATTAAAATAAGGCACATCATACGTCCGGGCAAATAAATACATCAAGTAATCCCCCACCGTGACACAATTATAAGCAATCACAAAATCTGGTTGAATTGTATCCCACCATGCCTGTATTGCCTGCAAATGACTCTGTAAAATCCGCCGCATGGTATGTTCGTCAAAGCGTGGACGATAATCCTGATGTAAAGTGGCATTCACACCCAATATCGCCCGCCGATCAGCAATCACTGCTTGCCAGAGTTCGCCATATCCAAACAAGGCATCATAATGAGCCAATACATCGGTATCTAGCTCTGGCAGATTATTATAAATCTCCCATTCTTTTAAAACAGAAAAGGGAGCTTGCTCGATATAAGGAGCTTGTTCGATATAGTCTTGATACCATCGCAAATAGCTCGCATATAAACCGATATGATCTAAAGGTAGCTGTCGTGCCAAATCAACTAGCATCTGTAACGATGATCCTTGACCTATAAAAATTCCACTGGTCATCCGATGTCCATTCTCATCAAGATATTCACTAAAGTGATACATTTTTGAGTATCATACCTAAATCGTGACGTTTTTTATGCCTCGCTTCTACAGCTTATCTCAGTTTAGGGCTTTATCATACTGTTTAACATAGATATTTCGACTGGTGAGACTGTTGGCGAGGTACGACTACAAAATAACGGGATCGCGTCTCGCGATAGCCCTCATTTCCCCAGTCCCCTGCGACGGAAGAGCAAGATGGTTCAGAAAGTCCCTTTCCCTGAGGGCTATACGTTACCCATAAGTCTAAATCGCCACTTTTTACGCCGCAAGCTGAAGCATGGTGGCTACTATGTGTGGCGGGGAAGCCATCTGAAGTGGCTCTGACCCCACCGGATAGGTTTTTCAGCCTCTTTAGTGGGCTTACGATCTTGCTAGCCAGAGACTTTAGTCTGTGGTGAAAGGCGATTTTATACCGTAATCGTATTCAGTATGCCTCAAATATCACCCCAAAAAGATGGGGGTAACGTATAGCTAGCGCTAGGAGAAGGGGAGATAAGCGCGGGTGCAGTCCCTCTCCTAGCCACATTGTGGCTAGGAGAGGGATAGGGTGAGGGCTGGATTCGCCAACAGTCTCGCTAGCATCATGACCGTTAGGCTATTCCAAGTAAATAGATGTTCCAGTATTGGCAGGGAGTGGTGTAATGGTGATAAATC
>DAOTTV010000197.1:0-20560 GCA_034437755.1 Anaerolineae bacterium
GCCAGAGACTTTAGTCTGTGGTGAAAGGCGATTTTATACCGTAATCGTACTCAGTATCCCTCAAACATCACCCCAAAAAGATGTGGGGGCGCTGGGAGACGGGGAGATAAGGCGCGTGTGCCGTCCCTCTCCTAGCCACATTGTGGCGGTCGGGAGAGGGATTTAGGGTGAGGGCTGGAGTCGCCAACAGTCTCACATAGCCGCGATGCTTGAGCTTGCGGCTTTTGATCGCTAATCTAATCCCGCGCCTACTATTCTGTGCTATAGTTAATAGTATGTTGACCGAATAGCCACGGGAAAGCAAAGCCACGATGACCGAGCAAATCCAACATAGCCAGCGACAGCCTCTGCCGCCGCTGTCGCCAGAGACCTTTATCAACCGTGAACTGAGCAATATCGAATTCCAAAAGCGCATTTTAGCGATGGCACGCGACGAGGACCAACCCCTGCTAGAACGCATGAAATTCCTCGCGATCGTCGGGAGCAATCTCGACGAGTTCTTCATGGTGCGCGTCGCCTCATATATCCAGAAGATCAACTTTGGCATCACGCGCGCGCGCCCTGATGGCTATACCCCATCACAACTCGTGGAGCAGATACGCGGCGATGTCGATGCGCTCTTCAAAGAGCAACGGCGCATCAAACGTTACCTGACCAAAGAACTCGCGGAAGAAGGCATCCACTTCATCAGCTATAAAGACTTGGCACCGGACGAGCGCGAGACCATGCGCCAGTACTTCATGCATACCGTCTTTCCGGTGCTGACACCACTCGCCGCCGATCATGCGCGCCCCTTCCCCTTCATCTCGAACTTGAGTCTCAATCTTGGCGTGTATGTGCGACGACGTGACACCGACGAAGACATCGAATTTGCGCGCCTCAAAGTCCCGGTCGAGGATATTCTGCCGCGCATTGTCAAAGTCAACCAGCTGACGGGCGACGACGACCACGACAAACGCCTGATGTACATCGAAGAGTTGATTATCCACAATCTCGACGCGCTCTTCCCCGGCATGGAGATCATCGAAGCCTATCCCTTCCGCGTGTTGCGTAATGCCGATATTGATTATGAGCAGGAGAACGACGAAGACCTGCGCGACGTGATGTCGATCATCGAGCAGGGCGTGCGCGAGCGACGCTTCGGCTCGGTCGTGCGCTTGAGCGTGCCGAAGAACATCAGCCAACGCATGCTCAAACGTCTGCGCGAAGGGCTGGAATTGCCGCCGCAAGCCTACATCTATCAACTGGAGACATCGCTCGGCACAGCGAACTTGTTTGAACTGTTGAGCCTCAACCACCCTGATCTCAAAGATGAGCCATACGTCCCCAAGTTCCACGCTGCCCTGCCGCCACATAGCAATATCTTCGAGGTCTTGCGCCAGCAGGACATCATCTTGCATCATCCCTATGACTCGTTTACACCCGTCGAGGAGTTCTTCCGCACGGCTGCCACTGACCCGCAAGTGCTGGCGATCAAGGCGACGCTGTACCGCGTCGGCAAGAATTCGCCGATTGTGCAAGCGCTGATGGATGCCCGCGACAACGAGAAGCAGGTGACAGTGCTGGTTGAACTGAAGGCGCGTTTTGATGAGGAGAATAACCTGTTGTGGGCGCGCACGATGGAAGAGAAGGGCGTGCATGTGATGTATGGCGTGGAAGAAATCGCGGTGAAGACGCACGCGAAAATCGCGCTGGTTGTGCGCCGCGACGAGGACGGCGTGCATCGCTATTTGCATCTGGGCACGGGCAATTATAACTCCAGCACGGCGCGTCTCTACACCGATATGGGCTTGATGACCGCGAACCCTGTGCTGGGCGAAGATGCGAGTCGCCTGTTCAACCGTCTGACGGGCTATGCCCCCACCACGACTTATGACAAGTTCCTCGTCGCGCCGGATTACCTGTTCGATCATCTCTATCACCTGATCGAAAACGAGATTCAAGCCGCGCGCAATGGGCGCGAAGCGCGTCTGATCTTCAAGATGAATCAACTCGAAGAAGACCGCATGATCCAAAAGCTGTACGAAGCCTCACAGGCGGGCGTGCAGGTCGATCTGCTCGTGCGTGGCTTGTGCTGTCTGCGGCCGGGCGTGCCGGGCGTGAGCGAGAATATCCGCGTCATCAGCATTATCGGGCGCTATCTGGAGCATAGTCGGGCGTATTACTTCAAGAATGCGCCGGAAGCGCAACAGCTGTATCTCGGGAGTGCGGATTTGATGCGCCGCAATTTGTATAACCGCGTCGAAGTCGTGTTCCCGATTTTAGAGGGGCGCATCCGCATGAAGGTCTTACGGATGCTGGCGACGCAACTGCTGGATAACGTCGGCGCGTGGGATTTACAGAGCGACGGGTCATACGTGCGGCGCGAGCCGCAAAGCGGCGAGACCGTCGTCAACTCGCAAGAGTTGCTGATGCGTAATAGCTTCGGGCTGGATTTACTGCCGTGACCTGCGCCCCTGCCTGAGAGGAGCGCAGGCTGTGAGCAATCACGGGCGGTTGTTGTTCTCGCCGGGGAAGACATGTGCCAGTGCTTCGGGAAAGATGCTCTTGAAGGCGGTCAAGCCATGACCGCTACTCATGGCGACGAATTTGTGATCGACATCGCCGCGCTCTTTCTCGCGCCGTTCGAGGATGCCAGCCAGCACCAGCCCCGGCTTGTAAAAGCGCAATTCCAGCTCATACCGCCCGACGGATTGGAAGATGCGGCGCGGCAAAAGCGGCGACTCCTCGAAGCGGGTGGCGTATTCGACCAGTTGTTGTTGCATCTGCCCCTTGCCCAACGGTGGCGAGAGCATAATCAAATGGCTGAAGACCGCCGGATGCTTGAGCGCGGCATGGGCGGCGGCGACAGCCCCAACCCCCGCGCCCCCGATGCCTAAATTCGTGCCATCGACGCGGTATTGCGTCTGCAAGAGGGGCAACAGCTCCAGCAAGAGCGCCGCCGTGTGCTTGTTGTTGCTGATGTAATCGCGCAGGCGCGACGCTGACCCCGCGCTCTGCTTCATGGCGATCACCACCGGTTCCATCTCGCCATGTTTGATGAGCGTATCGGCAATTTGTGGCACTTCCAGCGGGCCTACCATCCATTGCCCGTCGAGCAAGATCAAAAGCGGGTAGTCGCGGTCGGGGGTCTCCTCGTAGCCCGGCGGCGTATAGACCCACAGCGTGCGATCAGTGAAGCCCATCTGCACACTGCTGAAGTCATGCTCCATGATCGTGCCGCGGGGCACATTCGGCATTGCTGACCAATCGGGGAAGGGACGCGCCTGTGGCATCCGTAAGACGCTCGTGCGCCGTTGCGCGGTACGAATCCGCAGGGGATTCAGCTCGTCCGGTCGCCAGTGGCGGTTGATGCGTGCCACCAGTGACGGGTCTTGCGGGTCGATGGGGGTCATCGGGTCATCGACCACGACCAGATAATCCAGCAGATCATCCACCTCAAAGCGCCGTTGCAAGTACCACAGCGACGTGCCTTCGAGACGTTGCATCGGCGTGAAGGGCGGGTTCTCTTCGATGATGTCGAGATTGATCGCGGCTGATTCGGCGGCCGGATCGTCATAGATGAAAGTGACGACGTTGCCTTCAATCCATGGGAATTGCGGGCGCTCGCGCAGTAATTCGTTGACGAGTTGCTGACGGCTGACATCGGTCGAGAGTTGCTGTGCTTCGTCCAAAAATTGTGAAAAAGATTCCCATCGGGGCATCGTGATAACTCCAGCTTAAGTGATTGTCGATAACACGCCCATTGTAACACGGAGATGATTTTAGGGCATTCTCGGCGGGCAAGTTGTCGTGATATGTCTCTTCTACGCTATCCACTCTTGTTGACATACAAGTTTTGCCGTAAGGGTTTGCTACAGCGAACCTGTAGCCGTTTGAAGCGATCTATCCGCCTCAGGCTAAAGCCATGAGGCTCGAAACAGCCGGTGCAACCCGATCATATGCGATGCCGTATAGAGTTCTAAGCCGATGTTTACATCGAGAGACTAGACTAACCATGCAAGATATTCGTATAACAGACTAAGGAGCGATTTCATGAATTTCCGTAAACTGCTCATCCGCTTGATTATCAACGCGCTGGCGCTGGTCATCACCGCGACTGTGTTGCCGGGCATCGTCGTCACTGATGCCCTCTTGCCATTGCTGGGCGTTGCTCTGATTTTCAGCATCGTCAACGCGCTGGTGAAACCCATCCTGATGCTGTTGACCTGCCCTGCTGTGATCTTGACCTTGGGCTTGTTCATCCTCGTGATTAACGGCCTCATCCTGCAACTGACGGCGTACTTCGCGGGGGACTGGTTCAATGTCGTGGGCTTCGGTGCGGCGTTCTTCGGCGGTATCATCCTCGCACTGGTCAATATGGTGCTGGAAGGTCTGATCGGGGCGGATGATGAGAAGCCAAGCAAGAAAACCAAGCGCGAGTGACATACTCCCCGCCACGATGTGGCTAGGCGCGTATAAAACCGCCTTTCACCAGAGACTTTAGTCTCTGGCTAGCAAGATCGTAAGCTCACTAAAAGGGCTGAAAAACCTATCCGGCGGGGTCAGGGTCACTTTAGATGGCTTCCCCGCCATACCACTTAGCCGCGATGCTTTAGCGGCGTAAAAAGTGGCGATTTAGACTTATGGGTAACCTATAGCCCAGCGTAGCGTTTGCCAACTGCATCCTAGATCGTGATAACCCGCTTGCTATCTTTAAACGCGCTGAGGGCGTTGCGCGTATCGACAATCACCGTGCTGTGATCGTAGATTTCTTGCCAGTCGTATGAGCTATGGTTGGTGATGACCACCACACAATCCGCTTGTTGCAGGAGTTCCACCGAATAATCACAACTCTCCATCACTTTACCTTCTTCGAGCCGGAATTGCGCCACATATGGATCATGATAGACAATATCCGCGCCCTTTTGCCGCAGGAGTTCGATCACGTCCAGCGCGGGACTCTCGCGCACGTCGTCGATATCGCGCTTATACGCCACGCCCAGCACCACGACCCGCGAGCCACGCACAGCTTTCGCCTGATCGTTGAGCGCGTCCGTCACTTTGTCGATCACGTAAAGCGGCATCGACGTGTTGACTTCGCTCGCAAGCTCGATGAAGCGGGCGTTATAGTTCAGCGTCTTCAGCTTCCAGCTGAGATAATGCGGGTCAATCGGGATGCAATGCCCGCCCAAGCCAGGCCCCGGATAGAAGGGCATGAAGCCGAAGGGCTTGGTCGATGCCGCGTCGATCACTTCCCACACGTCGATTCCCAGTCGGTCACACATCAGCGCCATCTCGTTCACCAGCCCGATGTTCACCGCGCGAAACGTATTCTCCAGCAGTTTGACCATCTCAGCTGTCGTCGGTGACCCGACTTTGACGATATGATCGACCCCCGTATGGTATAACGCGCCGGCGACATCGCTACAATGCTCCGTCACACCGCCGACGACCTTGGGCGTATTGCGTACGCCGTATTGCTTGTTGCCGGGGTCGATGCGCTCTGGCGAGAACGCGACGAAGACCGTCTCGCCGGCTTTTAAGCCGCTGGCTTCTAGCTTGGGCAGGATGATCTCTTCGGTCGTGCCGGGGTAGGTCGTGCTTTCCAGAATCACGAGCAAGCCTTCATGGGCGATCGCGCTGATCTCATCCAGTGCCGCCATGATGTACGACATATCGGGGTCTTTGGTCTTGCGGAGGGGCGTGGGCACACAAATGCTGATCGCGTCCACGTCGCGCAGGTCGTTGATGTCTGTTGTGCCCTGTAGCAAGCCCTGCTCGACCAGCGGTTGCAGGCGCGGGGTCGGGATGTCTTCGATGTAGCTAATGCCCTGATTGAGCAAGTCCATCTTGCGCTGATCGACATCGTAGGCGACGACCTGAAATCCGGCTTCGGCGAATTCAACCGCGAGGGGCAAGCCCACATAGCCCATGCCGATCACGCTCAGGCGTGCTGTACGCTCGTCGATCTTGTTCATCAGTTGGTCTTTAAGCGACATGCGTCTTTTATCTCCTGTTATATACATCACGCGCCGCATTATACACCCTGGTCTAGCGCCGTATAAACCCGAAATGATTGCCCCCGCCCTACAATACAATAACCCCGCGCTGAGGGCGGGGCTATCGCTGTCATATGGTTGCGCAAGTCGGGCGTGGCTTACTTCCGCAGGCGCGGGTCGAGCGCATCGCGCAAGCCATCGCCGATGAAGTTCACACACATCACCGTGACCGAAATCGCCAACCCGGGGAAGAGCACGCCCAGCGGTGTGAGCGTGTAGAAGTCCTTACCATCAGCCAGCAGGCGACCCCACGTCGGGAAATCCGGCGGGAAGCCTAAGCCGAGGAACGAGAGCGCCGATTCCGTGATGATCGCCTGTGCGATGCTGAAGGTCGCGGCGACAATCACCGGACTCAGCACGTTGGGCAGGATGTGCTTAAAGACGATGCTCACATCCGTCGCGCCGACACTGCGCGCCGCTAGCACGAACTCGCGCTCTTTGACCGACAGCACTTCGCCCCGCACCAGACGCGCCGTCGGCATCCAGCCCAGCATCCCGATGATAATCACCGTCAGGACGAAAATCCCTAACTCCGGCCCGAAGGCTGGCCGAATAGAGTTGGCGAAGGCGTTGTCGAAATTGCCCAGCCAGGCGTTGATGCCGACGAAGAACTGTCGCAAAGGATCGCGGAAGAGCATCGTCACCACCAGCAAGAGTGGCAACTGGGGCAGAGACAGGAACAAATCGGTCAGGCGCATCAACGGGCTATCCAACCATTTGAAGTACCCCGCCAGCAAGCCGACCGTCGTCCCCAGCGTCATCGCCAGCAACATCGCCGCGAAACCGATTGACAGCGAGACGCGCCCGCCGAGGAACATCCGCGCCAGCATATCGCGACCGGTATTATCGACCCCCAGTGGGTGATCGGCGCTGATGGTACTGACGCGATTGTTGAAGTCCAGCATCGCCATAATATCGACGTAAGTCGGGTTACCGGCGCAGTTGCGTTCGCCCGCTTCACAGGCGATCGCGCGCCAGATCGGCGGCCCGACGATGACGGTGATGATGATAATCGCCAGCACGATCGAAGCCGCTACTGCCAGCTTGTGCTTGCGGAATTGTCGCCACGTATCGCCCATCAGCGTGCGCGGCTTGTTGGGATCGGCATCTTCAGCACCGAGACGGACGGGTTTGTTGTTTTCAGCTTGAGTTTTTTCACTCATGTCACACTATCCTCAATTGTAAACAACTCGCGGGTCGAGCAGGGCGTACAGTACGTCGGCAACGATATTGAACAGCACAATCAGCACCGCAAAGATGAAGGTCAGGGTTTGCACGGTGGGCAGGTCGCCGCCTTGGATGGCGATAATGAGCAATTGTCCCAGACCGTTCACACGGAAAATCTGCTCGGTGATGATCGCCCCCTGAAAAATCTGCGGGATACCGAGCGCGATCAAGGTCACGACGGGAATCAGGCTGTTACGCAGGGCGTGGCGCGTGATCATCGTGCGTTCGCGCAAGCCCTTCGAACGTGCCGTGCGAATGTAGTCTTCGTGCAGATTATCCAGCATTGATGAGCGCGTGAAGCGGCTGATTTGTGCGGTATAGAACAGCGTCAGCACCGTCACCGGCATGAACATCTGTTTTAATTGCTGGAGGAAGGTATCGATGCTATTCACGTCTAGCGTGGTGTCATACACCGATGGGAACCATTGTAGCTCTACGGCGAAGATAATGATGAAGAGCAGACCGGTGAAGAAAGTCGGGATGGAGTAGCCCACCATCGAGATGAAAGTACCAACCTGATCGAAGATCGAATATTGCTTATATGCCGAGATCACACCTAGTGGCACTGCCAGCAAAATGCCCCACAGGTACGCCGTGCCGACGACCCATAGCGTTTGTGGCCAGCGTTGCCCGATCAAATCAATCACAGGGCCGCGCGTCTGCCAGGAGACGATGCGTAATCGGTCTTCTGAACCGGCAAAGGTGATGCCCGTTGCATCTTCAAAGACGTTCAGCGGCTCGTTGATGAGGAACTGTCGCAACCACTTGAAATATTTGACGATGAAAGGATCGTTAACGCCGAGGCTCTCGCGGATTTGTTCGCGCACTTCTGGCGGAATCGTCAAAGGCAATTGCCCAACCGGATCAGCTGGCGAAAGCTCTAGAATAGCGAAGATTACAAAACTAATCGCTAAAATTGTTGGGACAGCCGTTAACAAACGGCGAAGAATGTATTGGGTCACAGTAGCCCCCGATTAATACCTACTCAACCTACGGTTAACATATGTGCAGAAATGATAATGACAGTGTACTGCGTGTGTTGTGGGTGGTGGGGCATTTCTGTTGTTTTTTTCATAAACACTCATATTACGGGCAGAGCGATCGATGAAAAGCGAGTGTATACCCCGATAAAGAGAGGGCGATCAGTCATCGCCCTCTCTTGTGTGTCTTAAGGTGTTAGATGCGCGGTTTACCCGTCAACCCGGCGCCAGTCAGCAACGTTCCACAGTTCGCTGTCCCATGAGTTCATGCGGACACCTTCGATGGTGTTGCTGTGTGCGGAGACATCGCCACGGTGTACCAGCGGGATCATCACGCCTTCTTGCACCAGCATATCGTTCATAGCGATTGCCAGCTCAGCGCGTTCTTCCAGCACAGCCGTTTGCGACATTTGCGCCACGAGTTCTTCGTACTCAGCACTGCACCAACGCGGGATGTTGTTGCCGAGCCAGTTATTTTCAGGACCGGAGATTTCATTGCAGACCCAATTCGCCATGTAGCTTTCGGGGTCAGTCCCGCTGAAGTTGTTGGTGTACATTTCGATGTCAGCGTAGAACTTGCCGTAGGTGTCGGGGCTTGCCGGATCACCGCCGAAGAACACAGCCGCATCAATGTTACGCAGTTCGGTATCGACACCGATTTCCGACCACCATTGCTTGACCAGCGCTTGTGTACTCTGGCGCACAGCGTTGGTCGAGGTTTGGTACAGGATACGCAGGGGCGTACCATCGGGCATTTCGCGGATGCCGTCGCCATCGGTATCAACGATACCAGCTTCGTCGAGCATCGCGTTAGCGCCTTCGATGTCTTGCGTCAGGCAACCATCGTTGTTGGTGCTAGCGTAGATTTCTGGTGCGGGCAGGACGTTGCAGGTCGCTTGACCAGCCGCGCCGTACAGTTGGCTCGAGATGATCTCGCGGTCGATAGCCATCGACAGGGCTTGCCACACGGTATCATTCGTCAAGAAGGGATGTTCGTTTTCGCCATCAGCATAGACCGAGCGCATGTCACCCAGTGCGGGGTCATCGTTGGTCTGGTTGACCATCAGGCGTTCGACGCTGGTACCGAAGGACACGACGACCTGACCGTTACCGGCGGCGGCCATCTCATCGAGGATTGCCGGTGAGATTTGCAGGTTCCACGCATAGTCAGCTTCGCCGGTTTCTAGCACTGCACGTGCGGCGGATTCGGCATCACCACCACCCTTGAACACTACTCGTTGGAAGTAAGGCTTGCCCTCTTCGCGGTAGTTGGGGTTCGCGACGTAGGTCACGGTGTCATTGGCGCGGAATTCTTCGGCCATGTAGGGACCGGTGCCGATTGGCGCGAAGTTCTGATCGGTGCAGTTCGCGGCGTTTTCGCCTTCACAGCCTTCAAACTGGGCTTTCTGGATAACCGGTGATTCAGCACCGACGAAAGGCCCATAGGGGAAGGGTTTAGGCACAGCGAAGTTGATGCGGACGGTGAAATCGTCTAGCGCTTCCACGCTTTCGACATCGCTGAAGTACGACAGCGCATTACAACCTGTGCCTGGTGCGAGGCAGTAGTTGTGGCTGAACACGACGTCTTCGGCGGTCACGGGTGTCCCGTCTGACCACAGCAGACCTTCGCTCAGCGTCCATGTGATGCTCGTCAAATCTTCAGAAACGCCACCATTCTCTACAGTAGGAATTTCATCGACCAACCACGGAACCATCATGCCGGTCTCGTCGTAACGCGCCAGCGGTTCGAGGATCATTGAAGCGGCTTCAATATCTTTTGTCCCACCCGACAAATACGGATTCAGGGTTGAAGCGGCTTGCCAATAGATGATGTTCAGGGTGTCATCCTCCTGTGCGCCCGAGAAGCCGACAGCTCCTAGTGCCATCACGAGGACAAGCATGAGGCTTAGTGCCTTTTTCTGCATAAAGAACCCTCTCTTAAACTTTTTAAAATATACATAACTTACAAATGAAGAGTATATCACCTCGCCTACGTCTCTGCAACAAAAGGCTGTAATTTCTACAATCTGCATAAAGTTCCTTGTGTGGAGTGCCGAATTTTGGACGACCCAGACCATCGACAGCCGCAAAAGCGCCAACGATGTCGAATACACATGAGTTTAGTCGGGTGTAATTGTGCGATGTAGCTAAGCGGGTGTTACAATCATCAGCAAGGAGCCAATAAGACGTACAAAACCGATGCACATCATACGCAAGCAACTCATGACAGATACATCCATCGTTGTGCGCCGCGATCAAGCGACGGCTCTGCTGGTTTTGCTGGGCTTAGGCGGGCTTTATCGCTCGTGGACGGCGATCGGGCGCGGGTTTGCCCGTGTGCCGGCGGTTGATCTGTTCGTGGTTGATTACATCGCGCGCGATGGTCTGCGCGCCTGCGAAGATCGCTTGCATCAGCACATCATCCAGCACGATTTAAGGGCTTATCCGCGCTTATACGTGCTGGCGTATATATTGGGCGGCGCGGTACTCAATCGCTATCTTGCCCGCCAGCCCTTGCCGAATTTACGCGGTGTTCTCTACGATCGTAGCCCGCATCAAGAGCAAGTGCCGGCGCTGATGATGGCGCGTCTGGGGCGGGTGGTGCGCTGGGCAGTGGGCGATGTGATCGCCGATCTCGCGCAGGTGGATGAGACCCCCTACCCGACGGGCGTGCCGCTGGGGATGCTCATCGAAACTTACCCGACGCGCTTACGGCGCATCCTTGGGCGCGGGGCTTCGCCCTTAGTGCCGGCGCACTACGATCTCGCGCAGTTGCGCCAGCCCTACGAGGATTACATCTGGCTTCCGCTCAATCACGATCAGATGTACACGCATTTTGATATACTCATCCCGCCCATCACGCGCTTTGTACAGGGTGCAGGGCTACGGGAATGAGTGCCAAGCAAAAAGACGCGCCGGAGCGCGTCTGTCTGGGTTAGTTATGACGTTCGAGCGATACCGCTTGCTTATGCGTCGCCGTTTTCTTGTGCTTCGGCTTCGGCAATCGCTTTCTCGACATCGAGTTCAATCACCTGATTGATCAGATCGCGGAAGGCTTCTTCTGGGAAAGCGCCGGGCTGATTGAAAATCAGATGACCGCCTTTGAAGGCCATAATCGTCGGGATGCTCATGATGCGGAAGGCTTGCGAGAGACCGGGGTTGGCATCGGTATCGACCTTCGCCACGCGGACTTTGCCGGCGTATTCGGCGGCTAATTTTTCCATAATGGGCGCAACTGTCTTACACGGGCCGCACCATTCCGCCCAAAAATCGACCAGAACGGGCATTTCTTGCGAGTGATCAACGACCTGCTCTTGGAAGTCCGCGTCTGTCACTGTGACGGGCTTGTCGTTGGGGATTGTCGTTGCGTCGAGACTGGTGTTCGTTGTTTCGTCTGCCATAGTAGTGTTGTCCTTTGTCTGTGCTTGTTCTCGTGCTTTGTCTTTGAGCAATTCAATTGAGAGGACGACATCACTACCCCACGGGCGCACGCGCCGCACGAAGGTTTCGCCACAATAAAGGCCGATCAGTACCGGCTTCTCTTTGACGTTGAAGGTCTCGGCGAGTTGCGGGTTATCGGCGACATTGACTTCGGCAAAGGTCACATCTTGATGTTCTGTGGCGGCTTTGCGAAAGGCGGTGCTAAAATCACCGCGAATGCCATTGCCCGTCGTCAGTAAAATCAACGCGGGTATGTCACCGAGTTCATCTTGCCAGTTGTCGTCATTCAACTTACGTATAGACATCATGCCCTATCCTCGTGAAATTCTATCGTTATCGATCAGTATACCGATGATACCACTGTTTTTGATAGCGGATAGCGACACTGTGCCATACACGCTAACTTGCCTACCGTTACGGGTATTGGACGCGACGGTATCGGCGAGACTTACATAATCGCCCATAAGTCTTGCGTGTAGGTGCAATAAGTCATGCGTGATAGGTGTGGATTGTCAAAATCAACATTTGTCTAAAATAGCATGCGCTATACAATGGTAGATAACGTTTGCCTTATTGTATGTAATGGAGCTTATGACTGATGCAGACACTTAAAGCGGTTGACAAGACAATGTTAGAGCGCGTTCAAACGACCTTAAGCCAGCAGATGACGAATCTCGACGCGGCGCGGGCTGATTTTTGCCAGCGTTACCCGCAGTTTGAAACCACGCGCAAGCTCGATGCTCTACGCCAGAGCGATTATCGGCGGCTGGATGATCGCCAGCACATTTATCTGGATTATACGGGGGGCGGTCTATACGGCGCGTCGCAGGTGATGGATCACCAGCAGATGTTGCTCGATGACGTGTACGGCAACCCGCACTCATCCAACCCGACATCGCTGGCGGCGACCGAACTGAACGACCGCGCCCGCGCATACGTCATGCAATACTTCAACGCGAGCGCGGACGATTACATCGTGATTTTCACGTCGAATGCGAGCGGTGGCTTGCGGATCGTCGGGGAGTCCTATCCCTTCGAGCAAGACGGGCAATACCTGCTGACCTTCGACAATCACAACTCGGTCAACGGCATCCGCGAGTTTGCGACGCGCTGTGATGCGCCGGTGCATTACGTGCCCGTCACGCCGCCCGCCTTACGCATCGATGGCGCACGCCTGCGCGAGCAACTACAAACGGCGATCCCCGCTGGCAACAACCTGTTCGCCTTCCCCGCACAGTCGAACTTCTCTGGCACGCAACACGCGCTCGACTGGATCGACATCGCGCATGAACACGGCTGGGATGTGCTGGTCGATTGTGCGGCATTCGCGCCCACAAACCGCCTCGACCTGAGCCAGATCAAGCCGGATTTTGTGCCGCTCTCGTTCTATAAGATGTTTGGCTACCCGACTGGACTGGGGGCGTTGTTCATCCATCGGCGCGTACTACCCAAGCTCCGCCGCCCGTGGTTCGCCGGCGGGACGATCACCATTGCATCAGTGCAGGGCAACGTCCATTATCTCGAAGAAGGCTCTGCCGCGTTTGAAGATGGCACGATCAACTATCTTGATATTCCGGCGGTCGAAATTGGCTTGCGCCACATGGAGTCGATCGGCATTGATGTGATTCATGAGCGCGTCGTCGCGTTGACGGGCTATTTGCTGGATGAAATGATGACCTTGCGCCACGATAGCGGTCAGCCATTGGTACACATCTACGGCGACACGGCGAATGTCGATCGCGGTGGCACGATTTCATTTAATCTCTTCGATCCTGAGGGGCGATGTCTGGATTATGAGGTGGTCGAGACGCTAGCGAACGCGGTCAATATCTCGTTGCGGACGGGCTGTTTTTGTAATCCCGGCGCGGGCGAGAGCGCCCTGAGCATCACCTATGACGAAATCGCAGGATGCTTAAGCGGGGTTGATCGCATCACGTTTAACGAGTTCGTGCAGGTCATGACGGCGAACACCGATCATGATGCCGTCGGCGCGATTCGCGTGTCGGTCGGCTTGGTGACGAGCATCAGCGACGTGTACGCTTTCGTGCAATTCCTCAGCGCCTTCTTGAACGTGCCCACAGATGCGGTCATATTTGCCGAGAACTAATCCGGCGGTGGGCGCGGGGGCATGCGTCGCGCCTGCCTGCCACAAGCAGAGAAAGTGACATCATGCAAGCGATTAACCCGCAGGACCTCGATACCAAGCAAAATTACAAACTGCTCACCTCACTTTGAGTGTAAGCTGAATCAGATCGTCAGCATCGGGGATGGTCATATCGCGATCGGCGAAGTGGTCTACATGCACTTTGCCGATGGCATCTGCGACACGAACAATTACATCAACCTGCAACAGTATCAGCCCGTCGGGCGTTTAGCCGGCAGTGGCTACACCCGCGTGACTGATTTGTTCGATCTTCAGCGCCCGCCGTCAGAAGTCCAGCTAAAATCAGATTGAGTGCATCGAAGGTGTCTCACACCCGTTTTACTGTGGGGATACCGTCATCGTCGCGCCACCTGCGATTTTCACACAAGGCTTATTTTGTGTGCGGGTCTCTTATGCGGTTTTTACCGGACAAAGGTATACTTTAGGCGTACAATAAGACCAGAACAGTTTTATGAGCGACGAGCTATTATAGCTCATCACAGATATTGTATTGTGGTTCACCGTATCGGAGTCACAGTCACTTCCCCACTACAGCGATATACTGGAACATCATCGGGAAGCAACCCACAATCCAACAACAGAAGGGTAAGACACATCCATGAGTGATGAACTAGAGCAATTAATCGCCCGCCTATTATCCAATCAGGGCGATGCTACGACTGACATCGAACAGGCACGTCAGGCGAATGGCAATCAATTAGATATCGACGACCTGCAATCTGCGAGCGATTTCCCGCCCGAAATCCCGATTTTGCCCTTGCGCGGGCTGGTCGTCTATCCGCAAACGGCTATACCGCTGACGGTGGGGCAACCGCGCAGTGTGCGCTTGATCGATGATGTGGTCGAAGGCGAACGACTCGTCGGCTTGGTGACCGCGCATGATCCCGAACAGGAAACGCCGGGGCCGGATGAGATTTACCGCGTCGGCACGCTGGCATCGGTACACCGCTTGTTCCGCTCGCCCGATGGCACGATTCGCCTGTTGGTGCAGGGCTTGGCGCGCATCCGTGTTGAAGCCTTCACGAGCGAAGCGCCGTATCTCAAGGCGCGTATCCGACGATCCAACGAAGTGGTCGAAACCGATAAAGCTCTCGAACTCGAAGCCCTAGAGCGCAACGTCAGCGATCAATTCCGGCATCTGGCTGACCTGATGCCCAGCATCCCGTCCGAGTTGGTCGGCTCGGCACTCTCAGTCGATGATCCGCTACAACTGGTGTACTCTGTCGCAACTTATATGCGTATCGACCTCAAAGATGCCCAGAAATTGCTGGAACTCGATAGCACCCTGCGAAAGTTGCGCTACCTGCTGGAACGGCTGAACAAAGAAGTCGAAGTGCTGGAACTGGGGCGCAAAATCCAGACCGAAGCCCAATCCGAGATGGAAAAAACCCAGCGCGAGTATTACCTGCGCGAACAGCTGAAAGCTATCCAGCGCGAGCTATCCGAAGGCGACGACCAGAGCGAAGAGATTTCGCAATTCCGCCAGAAGATCGCCGAAGCCAACATGAACGACGAAGCGCGCAAAGAAGCCGAGCGCGAACTCGACCGACTGGGCAAATTGTCGGTGGCATCGGCGGAATATGGCGTGATTCGCACGTATTTGGATTGGCTGACTAGTATGCCGTGGGATGAGCGCACCGACGACAATCTCGATATTAGCCATGCACGCGGCGTTCTCAATCAAGATCACTACGGGCTGGAAGATATCAAAGAGCGCATTCTCGAATTTTTGGCTGTGCGTAAACTGCGACAAGAACGCGCCGACGAACTGGAAAGCTACGAAGATAACGTGCGGCGCGAGCGTGCCGGCGCGATTCTGTGCTTTGTTGGCCCGCCGGGGGTCGGTAAAACCTCGCTTGGCGCGTCGATCGCCCGCGCTATGGGGCGCAAGTTCATCCGGCTCAGCCTCGGCGGTATCCGTGACGAAGCCGAGATACGCGGCTTCCGGCGCACGTACATCGGCGCGATGCCGGGGCGCATCGTGCAGACGCTCCGCCGGGCTGAGTCGCGCAATCCGCTGATTATGCTGGATGAGATCGACAAGCTGGGGCGCGATTTTCGCGGTGATCCGGCATCGGCATTGCTAGAACTGCTCGACCCGGAACAGAACAGCGAATTCCGCGATACCTATCTGGATGTCGCCTTCGACCTCAGCGAAGTGATGTTCATCACCACCGCCAACACGCTCGATACGATCCCCGGCCCGCTGCGTGACCGCATGGAGATCATCCAGCTCAGTGGTTATACTGAAGAAGAGAAATTGTCGATCGCCGCGCAGTATCTCGTGCCGCGTCAGGTGCGGGAGAACGGCTTGCACGACGACGAGATCACGTTTGAGGATCAAGCCCTGCGCGCCATCATCCGCGACTTCACCCGTGAAGCCGGCGTGCGTAACCTTGAGCGCGAGATCGGGCGTGTGGCGCGCAAGATCGTGACGCAGATTGCCGAGGGCAAGGACAACGCGGTGACGATCACGGCAGAGATGGTCAAAGAGTTGCTGGGCAAGCCGCGCTTCGGCTATCCGACGGAGCTACAAGACCGCACCGACGCGCCCGGCGTTGCTACTGGCTTAGCGTGGACACCGGTCGGCGGCAACGTGCTGTTCATCGAAGCGACGGAGATGGACGGCAAGAACGGCTTCAGGTACACCGGTCATCTCGGCGACGTGATGAAAGAGAGCGCACAAATCGCGCTGAGCTACGTGCGCGCGCGCGCCACCGATCTGGGCATTGATAGCAAGTTCTTCGACGCGCACGACATCCACCTGCATGTACCAGAGGGCGCAACGCCCAAAGACGGCCCCTCGGCGGGCATCACGATGGCGACCGCGCTGGCATCCCTGCTGACGAACCGCCCCACGCGCAGTAACGTGGCGATGACGGGCGAACTGACGCTGGCAGGTAAGGTCTTGCCGGTCGGTGGCATCAAAGATAAGGTACTCGCCGCGCATCGTGTCGGCGTGGATACGATCATCCTGCCGAAGAAGAACGAGAAAGACCTCGATGATCTGACTGACGACATCCGCGAGCAATTGACCTTCAAGCTGGTGGAGCATATGGACGACGTGTTGAACTACGCACTGGTAGAATCAGTAGACACAGTATAGGACGATACGCTACACTAACGGCAACGCACATATCACATCACAGGGGACGCGGCGAGTCGTGTCCCTTATGCCGATAGGATAGGCGTATTGGGACTCACGATGTAAAAAGGACAAACCGCTTTGTCAAAAGTAATGATTGTCGATGACGATGTAACGACGGTGACACTACTGGAAACATTATTAGAGCTGGACGGCTTCGATGTGACGATCGTCAAGCGCGGCACGGAAGTGATCACCCGTGCGGAACAAGTCATGCCAGATGTGATTATGATCGATTATAACCTCAATGATACCGACGGTATCACTGTGGTGAAGGACTTACGCCAACATCCAACGCTCGCCGGCGTGCCGATTGTGATGGCATCCGGGCTTGATGTGAGCGAAGACGCGATTGCCGCCGGCGCCAATCAATTTCTTGTCAAACCCTTCGAGCCGGACGAATTACCGAAGATTTTCAATACTCTAATTTCAGGATAGTACGCGAATTGAGAAGCTATTGTGGCAAGTAGAAAGAAAAACAGAATGCAGTGGTATCGGGTTGATTTACACCTTCATACCCCTGCCAGCGTAGATTACAAAGACAAAGATGCCAGTTATGTGGACATCTTGCGCCGCGCAGAATATCGCGGCATTGATATTATCGCCTTCACCGATCATAACACGGTGGGGGGCTACGCCGCGATGATGAATGAAATCGAGCGGTTAGAATATTTAGAACGCACAGGACGCGCCCACGCCGAAGAGATGCGCCATTTAGCCGAGTATCGCCGTTTATTAGATAAGATACTCGTCCTACCCGGATTTGAGTTCACCGCGACCTTCGGCTTTCACGTGCTGGGTATCTTCCCGCCGGATACATCCATCCGCTATATTGAACACATTCTCTTGAGTCTCAACGTCCCGCCGGATGTGCTGGAACGGGGCGACCCCGCCGCCGGTTCGACAGCTGATGTGCTGGATGCTTACGAGATGATCAACGAAGCGGGCGGGCTAGCGATCGCCGCCCATGCCAATGCGGCCCACGGGGTCGCCATGCGCGGCTTGAACTTCGGCGGGCAGACGCGCATCGCCTACACGCAAGATCGCAATTTGCACGCGCTCGAACTGACGGACTTGCATCGCAACGGGCGCGGCAGTACCCAGCGCTTCTTCAACGGGACGAAGCCCGAATACCCGCGTCGCATGCACATGATCCAGAGTTCGGACGCGCATTCTTTGGATACCTTCAAAGAGGGCAAGAATACGCGCTTCGGCATTGGTGAGCGCGTGACGGAAATGCTCTTGCCGGAACGCTCTTTCGAGGCGATTTACGAGATGTTCCGCGGCACGGATTTCTCGCGCACACGCCCCTACAATCCCGGTAGCCAGCCCTATGATTATATCCTCGCCGCGCGCGAAGAGGGCGAAAGCCTCGTGCAGTCCTTCCACGAGAGCATGGAGCGGCAAGGCGGCAAGCTCCACGCGATCGTCGCTGATGTGTGCGCCTTCGCCAACACTAACGGCGGCACGATCTACGTCGGGCTGAGCGGTCAGAAGAACAAACCGCCCAAAGGCATCGGCGCGATTAACGACGCGATGATCGTTCTCCAGCGTGAGATCGACAAGTTGTTGACACCCGCGCTCAATATCGAGATCGACACGCAAGAGGCGCAGGGCAAAACCATTATCCGCGTGCTGGTGCCCTATGGCGAAGACCGCCCCTACGCGATCAACGATAACAACATCTACCTGCGTGATGAAGGCGAGACGAATCTCGCCGTGCGCGATGAAATCGTTAATCTCGTGCGGCAAGGACTCGTGTTCTCCAATGGCGAGAGCCACAGCGAGCAAGAGAAGCCCGTGCCCATCCGCGCCGAAGGCTCGTTGATGACCGAGGATGGTCTCTTGCCGGATGAACCGAGTAGTGATGAAGATGCCGATGTCAGCCCGCCACGCAGTGGGGTAGAGATTGCCGACGTGGAAGAACGCGGCGGCACGACCTACTACACCATGCGCGATCTGCGTAATGGCAGTACGGTGAGCAACGTCACGCGCTCATCGGCGCGCCGCCTGTGGCACTACGCCATCAAGCAATACGAAGGCAACCCGATCAAGTTTGATAAGGTCGATTGGCACGGCGAGCTCGGCATGTGGCGACGCTACAACAAAGCTGGTAGCACGCGCTACGATCTCGTCCAGCGCGAAAATGGCGCACTGCGTGCCTACTACGGCGTGACTGAAAACGGCATGCACGGTCATTGGTCGCACTTCCTCGCGGATGAGGAGTGATGATGATGCCCCTAGCCGCTTTCTCCGCTGTAAGCTCACGCATCGCGGCTAAGTGGTGCGGCGGGGAAGCCATCTAAAGTGGCTCTGACCCCGCTCAGGTGCGCCTTAGTTCCTTTAGTGGACTTACCTTGCTAGTTATAGCCAGAGACTTTAGTCTCTGGTGATGGACGCTCGCTCACTTGCGTGCGATGATCATCGTCATGAAATTGAACGTCCATGGCGCGAGTGTGCGCGTCACGTCGCCCAAGCTCTCAGCGATGGCGCTCGTCTGGTAATAACCCGCCGTCTGAAAGATACCGCCCAAACTCCACAGCGTATAACTGTGGCTAGTCGGCACAGCGTCCACCACGTCAAAGCCGACCGCATTACACGCGGCAATGAGTTGGGCGCGGGTATAGGTACTCTCGTAGAAGTCCTCATCAATCAGGGTGCGTCCCTCGCGCTCGCGCTTCCACTGAGCGATGCGCCAGATTAGATTGGGGTAGGGAATGGTCATCACCAGCACGCCGCCGACTTTCAGCACGCGGTAGGCTTCGCGCAGGGCATCGCGCATCCCGTGTTCAAAATGCTCCAGCACGCCAAACGACAAATACGCGCCGAGGCTGTGATCCCCGTGTGGCAGATGATGAACATCGCCCGCTACCAGCGGTAGATCGGGCGTGTGCTGGCGCGAGGCATACAGCGCGTTGACGGCATAATCCAGCCCGATCACACGGTAACCCATGCGGCGCAGGGTGATGACGGCCGCGCTCAAGCCACTGCCGGCCTCTAAGATCAGGTCATCGGTGGGCAGGTAGGGCAAATACTGATGCAGGGCGCGTTGGGCGCGGGTCGATTGCATTGTCGTTAACTCTTGCTCGACGGATGCCGTCTCCCAGATATGCTCCCAGGCGTGGCGGGTGCTGTCGTAGCGGTCGGGCGTGTCCTCGTATCCCATAGCGATACTCTCTACGTTAATCGGCAAAATCGCACCCATTGTACATCAAGCGGCAACTCGAACAATCGCCCAATCTGGCGCAGTTTGCAACCCTACGCGCTGAAAAAACGTTATACAATAGTAGAGACAAGCTAGGCAACGCGCCGATGCGGTCGATTAATCATCAGCAGTATACAATCACGGTAACTACTCAGGTCTGGGAACGATTGCATGGGGTTTCACCCCATACCCCACCCCTTTTTCCAAAAAGGGGACAAAAACTTTTATCGTTTGTCATTTAAGACCCGTTCTTGAACGAAACGCTGTGAAAATCTTCGATTTTCACAGTTAAAGTTTTGGTCAAACTTTAACTGTGAAAATCGAAGATTTTCACAGCGTTTCGTTCAAGAACGGGTC
>DAOTTV010000198.1:0-27113 GCA_034437755.1 Anaerolineae bacterium
AATTTAGTCGCGCCCACTCTCACTTGTTAAATCTATTTGCGATCAAAAGGTTATTTCTCTCGATCACGTTGTGCATTATACACCCCACGCACCACCTGTCAAGAGATTGCTTGTATTTTGCTTCTTTTTAGTGGATTTCTAGTTTGTGGAAATGGGGGATCACATCTCACTGCGCCCCTGTAAAGCGCGCATGAGCGTGACGGGATCGACATATTCCAGATCGCCACCAATGGGTAGACCGCGCGCTAACCGCGTGATCTTCAAGCCTTTTTCGCCTAGAACCCGCTGAAGGTAGAAAGACGTTGCATCTCCCTCTTGTCCGGGATTGGTGGCGATGATGATCTCCAGCACATCGCCGTCTTCAACTCGCTTTAACAACTGACGAATGTTCAGGTCATCGGGGCCGATGCCGTTCACCGGTGAGATTGCACCGTGCAATACATGATATGCGCCATCATAGGTGTTTGTGCGTTCAATCGCCAGCAAATCGAGCGGTTCTTCTATGATAGCAATCGTGCGATGATCGCGCTTGGGGTCTTCGCAGATGTCACAGGGATCGTTGACGGTGATATTGCCACAGTTAGAGCAAAAGGTCGTCTTCTCTTTTAAGTCGCGCAGAGCCTCTGATAGATTGCTCGATAATTCATCCGGCGCACGCAGGAGATAATAGGTCAAGCGCGAGGCAGTCTTGGGGCCGACCCCCGGCAAAGCCGAGAAGGCTTCGATCAACTTTGTCACCGGTTCGGGGATTGCACTGCTCATATCGCACCATCCATTTCGTTAATCCGCAAATACGCCATAACTACTGTCACCGCAGGGGCGAAGCCAGCCTCCGCCCCGTTGACGATCTGCATCAGCCGAGTAAACCACCGAGACCCGGCATATTGCCCAGCCCACCTGTGATCTTCTCCATCTTCTCAGCCGCCATCGTCTGGCTCTGTTCGATCGCCTGGTTGACACCGCTCACGAGCAGGTCTTCCAAATCTTGCGACCATTCTTCGTCTTCAAAATCGACAACCTCCGGATCAATCTTGATCGATTCAATCCGTTGGTGGCCGGTGATGACGATCGTCAGCGCGCCACCACCGACCGATACCTCGACCGTCTCATGTTCGAGTTCTGCCTGAGCTTTTTCCATATCTTCCTGCATCTTCTGGATTTGTTGCATCATACCGCCCATGCCTGCTCCGCCACCGGGCGCACCGCCACCGCGTCTTCTCTTCGCCATATTGCTTACTCTCCTCTTCTTCAACTCGTAATGTTCAAAATCAACAATCGCTGTTCGCACCCAGCACAGGCGTAATCATCACCCGCGCGCGATGTCAGCGCGTCATATTTATAGTAACATACGCGCTTAACTTTTGTATGAGTGTATCATATCATCCCTCGTCTTCGTGGATTTGTCCGCCGAGTTCAGTCAGTTCCTGCACCAGCGGATCATCGCTGACATCTTCGCCCGCATCGTGGGTATCGATGCCATCTGCCAGCACATATTTAACGCGCAATTGCGTATCCGTCACTTTGGAAATCGCTCGCTCCACCCATTTCAGGCGCGTCGGTTCGTTCAACTTCTCTAGATAGATTTGCTGGGGCACGCCAACAATCACCTGATTGCCCTCGACGGACATCACGCTGGTATATTCCATCAAGTTCGGCAGGCTGACGATCAACTCACCTGACCCATGCGAATGCTTGAAGATCAAGGTCTGCGCGTCAATCCACTTGCGCTGTACGTCCGAGGCGGCGATCACCGGTGGCGTACCGGGCGGGCTCGCTTCGGTGCGCGCCTCCGGCTCAGCGGTCGATTTAACAGCGGCGGGCGCACGGGTGACGGTCTGCTGTACCACTTGCTGGACGACCTGCTTTTCCGGCGCTTGTAAACTCTCGATCAAGGCCAGTTCCAGCGCCAGTTGCGGTTGCCACCCACCTGTATAATTGTTAACCGCATCGTTGAAGGCACGCAAGGCTCGTAACAAATCACTGCGGTCGATCAGCTGTGCTTGTTGTGCGAATAACTGGCGATCATCCTGCGAAGCCTCGATCAGATCAGCATCCGCCGCCTGCGCCAGTAACACCGCGCGCAAATGCGTGACGATCTGTTGCCCAAACTGACGCGGATCACTGCCAGCATCAATCGCCTGATTGATGACGTGTAAGCCGCGTGCGGTCTCGCGCTTCAACAAAGCATCGACCACATCGCGCACGGCGCGGGCATTCGCCGTGCCAAGAATACGCTGAGTCAATGCCAGCGTGATCGTCTCCTCAGGGTCAGCCACAATCTGATCGAGGAGGCTGATGCTATCGCGCACGCTTCCCGTCCCTTCACGGGCGACTAATTCCAGCGCCGCCGGTTCGATCGCCAAGCCTTCCTGCGCCGCGATGAACGCCAGCCGATCGGTGACCTCTTGCAGAGAGACGCGCCGAAACTCGAACGGCAGACAGCGACTCTTGATCGTCGCCGGCACTTTGTCGATTTCGGTCGTCGCCAGCACGAACAGCGCGTGATCGGGCGGTTCTTCCAGCGTTTTCAAGAGCGCATCGAAGGCGTTCCCGCTGAAGCGATGCACCTCATCAATGATGTACACTTTGTAACGCCCCTCGCTAGGGGCGAAGGCGATTTTGTCGCGCAGGTCGCGCACATCATCAACCCCAGTGTGCGAGGCGGCATCAATTTCAATCAGATCGAGAAAACGCCCTTCGTTGACGGCGATACAATTGGCGCAGGCGTTACAGGGGCGATTCTCCAGCGCATCCGCCAGACAATTGACCGCTTTCGCCAGCAAGCGCGCCGATGTCGTCTTGCCGGTGCCGCGTGGCCCGCTGAATAAATAGGCGTGCCGGATGCGCTCGGTTTTGATCGAATTACGAAGCGTGCGTGTGATATGCTCTTGCCCGATGACATCATCAAATGATAAGGGTCGCCATTTAAGGTATAGTGCTTGTTCTGGCATGGTGGCTCCTTCAACTTAGATGTTGAGTCTAGCACCAAAGATCGCATGTCACAAGCGATTCCTAGTGCCAGACAGGGCAATCGCATTTAAAAAAATGGGTCTTTCGTATTTTGCGTGGTCAAGCTCTTTTTGTCCCCTCTTTGGAAAGGCTCTTGTGTCGAACGTGTGCAATAGCCATTCAGGGCTTTGCCCTTGCAACAAAAACCACGCGAAATCCCAGACGTTAATCCTGCCCGTCGTCATCCGCCTCATCATCCACGCCGAACACGTCTAACCACGCATCGACTTCACCATCCGATAGCCACAGATCATCCGATGTTGCCATGCGCTTATGCACGTTGGGTTCGCGCTTGCCCTGCGCGGTTTTGAAGCGCCCCTGCTTCTTGGGATCCGTGCGAAAATCGGCTGGATCGGTCGGTTCACGTTCCGGATCAGGCTCACCGCCGAAGACTTCCAGCCACTCATCAACCGTGTTCGCTGACAATTTGAGATCGTCGCGATCTTTGGTGTTTTCGTCAGCGGCTTGGGGCGATGCCGACTGTCGCTTGTGCGGGTGGCGCGGTTTGATGCGCTCGGCTTTATCAGTCGGTTGGCGCTCGGTCGTGTCATCCTCACTGCCGAAAACCGCCAGCCAGCCATCGACATCGCCCGCGCCAGTCGGTTTTTGGTGCGTGGTCGGCGGCGGGGATGCGTCCTCAGCGCTTGGGTGTTGATCGGGGCGACGACGCTTGTCCGGTTGCTTGCGACGGCGGGAGTCGGGCGCATCGGTCGGCTGTCCGATCTCATCTTCCGCACCGAATGCCGCCAGCCATTCATCGACCTCGCTCCGCTTTTGTGCGGATTTTATGCTCTTGCGCGTCGGTGTCGGGCGTTTGGGCGTTTTCTTCTGCGGGCGCTGGGTATGGCGGGGCGGCGTTTCCGTCAGTTCGTCGGTATCATCAATACCGAACAAGTCCATCCATTCCTGTATCTCTTGCTCAGAGACCATCACGTTTTCTTGCAAGCCCTTGTGTACGTTCGGCTGGGTCGGGCGGTTGAGCAACTGCGCGAAAACGTTACAGCGCATCGGACGCATCCCAGCGATGCGCGCGTTATCCAGCACTTCGTTATCCGATGAGACAACCGTCCAGTTCGGCGCGTCGGGAATCGTGCTGATGCGCTCGCGGATGACGCGATCGGCATTGGTCTGATTAGCAGAGGCAAAGATGACCGCAACCGAGTAGGTCGTCAACGCTGATGCGCCGCCGGGCAAGCCCTGATCGAAGATCACGGTGCATTTTTTGCGCGTGCGAGCAGCAAAGCCGCGCAACTTCAAGACCAGTTTGGCTTCGTCGTCGGGGTCGCTCAGTTCAAGGTCATCCAATTGCGAGATGAGATTGTGTCCATCAATGAGGAATGGCATAAGGATTGACTCGACATAATACGGACAATATAGACAAACTATAACATATCCAGCGCAAGAATTCGGCAACTCTTGCGTGAATTCTCATCCCTGCTGAAATGTACATATCAACTGACAAGACGTGGCGCGAGATCAAATGTCGAGTAAAATCAAGATATACCAACTGTTTAAAGACGTAAAAGGTAACGCTACCATGCGACGATGTCGTGCCCTGTGGATCATGCTTAACTTGCTTCTATTCACCAGATTGGCAAGCGCACAAGAGATGAACCTCGAAACCGCCGGACAAGCGGTCAGTCGGGCGGGCTGGGCAGAGCATCTGCCGATTGTGCTGGGGATCATCATCGGCGTAATTGCGACAGACCTTGCCCTGCTTGCCCCCTCCTTGCTCCGACAGCGCACAAGGACTCATGAGACAGCAGGAGACTGAGCACCGATGCAGACTTTAAACAACATTTTAGATTACTTCTTTTCGTTCAAGCGCGTGCCCGTACGCGTGATCGTCCTGACGGCTTTGCTGTCTTACGGTCTACAGATCGGCACGATTTTGATGGGGCAACCGGTTTACGTCATCGTCATCGTCACCATCCTGCCGTGGATACCGGTCTTCGTCTTCGAGAGCATGTGGCAGGTCAAGCATTATCACTGGGTGGCGGTGTTGGGGGCGCTCGCCCTGCTCCAATCGGCGCATCTGGTCGATTTTGTCGCACAGACGAGCATCATCACCTTCGCCAACGGCACGCCCGCTTGCCCGATTCCGGTCGATAATTACGACAATTACGCGCTCGCGGTCGATGAGGGCTTACGCGAGCCGAATCAGGGCGCGACGGGTATCGAGGTCGATCGCATCGCCGTGCCGAACGAAAATGGCGGGATTCTGCTGGGTGATGACGGCTTGCCGATCTACGGCCCGCCAGCGTGTGGCTTCTTCGGGCAGTTGAACTTGCCGATTCTGAATTTGTTCTGGGATTTCGTGCTATTAATCATCATCCTGCTGGTGCTCCAACGCTTCCCGACGAATGGGTGGTTGTGGTTCGCGATGATCGTCGCGTCATGGGCGCTGATCGAGCATGGGGTGGTGACGTATCTCTACTACTTTGCATCGTCTGATCTGATCTACACGGGTCGCGAACAACTGTGGGCGACACTGGTCAACGTCGATAGCGGGATTGTCTCGGCGATTCCAGTGGGCACAGTACCGACGCTCGCGAGCTTTTACGACGTGAGCGGTCAGTTCGGCATTTGGGGACATGATGGACTGGTGGGAACGTTCGCGCTCGCGCTCAATCCATTTTTGCCAGAAAAGCTATGGCTAGAGTTCTTGTACAATACCCTGATCGCGATTCCGCTTTTGCTGGCGGTCATCTGGGAAGGGCGGCGCATCTACGATTTCTATCTGGCAGAAGCCTTGCCCAATCTCAGCCGCGATGAACTCGTGCGGACAACCCCGCGGCTCGAACGCGAGACCTTCGCCAAAGATGACGTGATCGTCAAGCAGGGCGAGCCAGCAGACGACTTCTACATCATCTCCAGCGGCGAAGTAGCCGTGTATTTTGAAGATCAGGATGAAGGGGCTGAGGATTATCTCGCGACGCTCGGCCCGGGTCAATATTTCGGCGAAGTCGGCTTGATGAACCGCAGTCCGCGCATGGCAACCGTCCGCGCCAAGTCCGATCGCGTCGAAGTGATGAAGCTCGATTACACGACCTTCAACAGCCTCATGTCGAATTCAGAGATGAGCCGCCAGAGCGTGCAACGGGTGATCGAACAACGGGTGGTCGACATCCAGCGCGCCGATGCCGAATAAGACAGCACCAGCACACGAAAGCCCCGCCGCGGGCTTTCGTCGTGTCCGCCTCTTGTATGCGCCCCCATGTGACGCGCCGACGCGTTCCGTTGCTGTGATTCACAGGCTATGCTATAGTCCACAGCATAAGATTAGACTTTGAAACTTAGGATAAAATAATGACAAAAGCATTTTTGCGTTTGTTTTCACTCACAATCGCGGCGACAGTGCTGGTTGCGGCGTGCAACGCCCTGCCAACCAATGAACCGCGCGTGCGAACCGAACTGGTGACAGTGGTCGTCGTCTGGTCGCCCACGCCTGATCCCAACTTCACGCCACCGGTGCAGATCATCACAGCGACGGTTGATCGGACGCAGGTCAGCATCCCCGATGGTGTCGTGCCGACCGAGCGCCCGCAGGATGCCGACGACACAGCCGACGACGCACGCACAGGGACGCGGATCGCGGATGACGATGATCCGGCAATCGTCAACATCGGCGATGACGATGACAACGACTTGCCAGACGGGTGCATCCGGCACATTGTCGATTCAGGCGATACGGTATTCGGCATTGCGGAAGAATACGAGGCGGATGGTTTCGCCATCTTAGAGGTGAACCAGCTCGATGATGAGACCGCCACCCAGCTTCAAATCGGCGATGAGTTGATTGTGCCGCTGGAAAGCTGTCCGATTGACCAGTTGTTGAACGTGCCGACCGCCCCCCCCACCGCGACCGACACGCCGGAAGTCTCGCTCACGCCGACCGAGACACAGGTCACTGTCACCAACACGCCAGCCATCACCGCCACGCCGACCGTCACGCCGACGATCACCTTGCCCGCCACCGCCGCCGACGCACAAATCGACATCATGGGGATTGTCGATGCGGGTGATGTCACGGCAGAAGGGGTACGCATCGTCAATCCGGGGTCAATCGTCCGCATTGACGGGTGGCGCATCAGCGATGCCGATGGCAACGAATACGTGTTTGGCGAGCAGATGCTCTTCTCAAACTCGGAACTGACGCTCTATACCCGTGATGGTCAGGATACGGTGATCGCGCGTTTCTGGGGCTTAGAAGAACCGGTGTGGCAATCGGGCGATGTCGTGACGTTGACCGACGCGCGCGGCGTGGTGCAAGCGGTCTACCGCGTGCCGTAAGCGCAATCTAACGGAAGCGCCCGATCAAGCACGCGCCTCAGTCGTCCGTGGTTATGCCCTTGTCGTCGTCGGTTTCGGTCACGGTATCGGCTTCTTGTGTGTCGGTGTCATGCGTCGCCGATGGGCTGGGGATGTCCGTCGGCGGGTCGGCAGTCGTCAGATCGCTGGCGGGGTCGAGCGCGGGTGGTGGCGCTTGCGATTTGCGCTTGGCATCCTTGGCAATACGCTGAAGATCGGCAATACTGGCTGGCTTCACTAACAATTCGTCATCGGCTTGTAACAGCGTCTTCATCTCAGCGGCGACGACAATATTCGCTGTCATGACGGCGACCAGCGTCTGCGTATATTTGGGATTCCCGCGAATATGGCTGTAGACCTCTTTGCCAGAGATACGCGGCATATTAATATCCAGCACAATCAAGTTGGGCGCGTCGGTCGTCTCGAGCGTGTTGATGGCTTCTAGTCCATCACGGGCAGTGACCACGTTGAACCCGACCAGACGCAAGGCATCTTCGTACAGTGTGGCAAGGTGATACTGATCTTCAATAACCAGTGCAATCGGCTGAATCATCCAAAAAGCCCTTAATTTTTAGTGATTTTTTGTAATATTAATCTATTACAAATGTCCATCGTTTTCAATTCCATCATAGCAGTTTTTATAGAAATTTGACACTCATAAGACCTGATGTAAAACGTGTCACAATTGTGTAGAGGATAAGGATTATGGATCAAGATCAACGTCCACAGAACCCGCGCGAAATCGAAGAAAATAATGCGTGGGATCATCTGAGCAAGTGGGAATCGCTGGTTGAAGATCGCATCCGACGAATGATTGGCGATGGTGATATGTCATGGCACCCGAAAGCGGGTCAGCCCTTTGTCTTCGATGATGAGAGCTACACGCCTGAAGAACAACGCCTCGCGAACAAAATCATGAAGGATAATGATACGGTGCCAGCGTGGATGTCGCTCGGCTTCACCCTGCGCGATAAGCATGACAAGATCATGCGTCGCCTGCGCCAATATGCGCGTGATTACGTCAAACGTAAGGACGATGCCAACCGCAAAGGGAGCTATGTCTTGTTCCAACATGCGGAAGATCGCTGGCACAAAGCCTTGCGCGACTTACGCCGCGATATTGATCTGTATAACAGCGATCTGTTGACCTACAACCTACAAGTACCATCCGGTGTGAGCCAGATGATACCGCTGGATGCCGATCAACTGATTGCGGATGTGCTACGACAGGCGCAGAGCCATTAAGCGCAACGGACGGTGACTCATGACCGTCCATCTGCGTTCATCTTATGCTTTTTCTGCTTTCTCGTCGGTGCTTTGTTGTTCTTGTTCGTCATTTGCCGATTGGATTCCTTTGCGGAAGTTGCCAATCGCTTCCCCTAATTCGCCGCCGATGCGCGAAACGCGCCCCACGCCGAATAATATGATGACGATGACGAGAATAATCAGTAGTTCGGGCAAGCCCATAGTGAACCTCGTTTCATTTATGTGTTGCTTAGATTATAACATGAAATCGTAAAATCCTGATAGGACGTCCTACACGATCATCAGATGATCAACTGTCATACCGGCTAGCACCCTCAAGAGGCCTGCGAGAGACTTGTTAGACGGTGTTTTCTTTGACCCAAGTTCTGACGAATTGTAAGGGCGACCTACAGCACCCGTTGTGTAACGGGTTCGCTCTAGCAAACCCTTACAACAATGCTCATGACAACTTGTTCGTAGTTCTCCCCCCCCAAGACATGGCTAGACAATCAGCAGGCTTCGTGATACTCTTATGTCGCAAGTGAACGGGGTGTAGCACAGTTGGTAGCGCGCCGTGTTTGGGACGCGGAGGTCATCGGTTCGAATCCGGTCACCCCGAAAGTACGTTCACATGCGAGTATGGTGTAGTGGTAGCACATGACCCTTCCAAGGTCCTAGCACGGGTTCGAATCCCGTTACTCGCTCTTAATCCACGACGGGCAACTGACCACAAGTAGTTGCCTGTTTTGCATCACATACCACACTCACAGATCGCGCTTAGATTATGATATAATTCATGAATAATGAATTGGTATTATGGAGCGAGTATCTCCTATGCAAGAGACAGCGACAACCTACAACAAACAAACCCAACAAGCCGAGCGTGTCTTCAGCTTTGCGCTATTATTCAGCGGCGTGCGGTGCATCTTCATGTACGTGGTGTTGCCCTTTGTCCTGCCCATCATCGGCATTGCGGGGAACTTCGGCTTAGTGCTGGATATTGCCGTGAACCTGATAGCAATCAGCGCGATTTTCTACAGCTTGAGCCGCTTCTGGCAGGTCGATTACAAGTACAAGTGGCATTATCTGCCCGTAGCACTCATCGCCCTCGTGATCTTATTCGCCTTCATTGGGCTTGATATTTACGAACTGACATATGCTTGACTTCAAGGCGACTTTTCAGTAACATGTGAATGCTAAACGGGTCTATAGCTCAATTGGTTAGAGCGGCGAGCTCATAACTCGTTGGTTCTAGGTTCAAGTCCTAGTGGACCCACCTCAAGTATCGACAAAACACCCATCGGCGACGGTGGGTGTTTTTGTTTGGTTCACGTCCACCCATGATGCGCTTTGATCTGCTCGTAGGCTTCGTTCAGTTCGACAAAGCGCTTGTTAGCAATATCGCGTGGTAAAGCACTGACATCGGGATGAAATTGTAGGGCTTTGCGCCGGAATGCGCGCTTGATCTCGGCTTCGCTGGCACTGGTCGAGACATCGAGCATGGCGTAACAAGGGGCAAGCTCGTGCTTGGGCTGGGGCGCTTTGCCACCCGGTATCTCCTGCGTGTACTTGGTGTGATAATGAAAACGCTGGTTTGCGCGCTCGTCTTTCACCCGTCGTTTGTAAGCGGTCGATGCAATATCCCCCACATGCCAGCGCCCACGAATACCGTACTGCACATCGCGCTTGCGTACAGCGACATTTTCAATCTCGAAATCGGTGAAGTGCCACACGCGATACTCATCATTGCGATTGAGCGCGTTGAAATGCACCTGCGTCACCTGTAATTGCGCGTCGGCAACGTGATAGGCGTAAATGAAGGAGTCGTGCAAACCGGCAATCGCATCTTGCCAATCCGCCAGTTTCACAATCGACTCGTGGCGCGGCAACAAGGGCGCGGCAACCATGAACAACGAGCCGATACCACTGCGACTATTGGCTTTCAAAATACTGCGAATATCGCGCACGCGCAGTTCATCATCCACCAGATAAACGTAGAGACACGCCCCCATCCACGTTGAGACGACGAGATCCGCACGATGGGGCTGGTAAATCACCGTGTTATCGGGGCGATTGTTGGCTTGCCGCACATCCGGCACCGTGCTGAACTGTTGCTGTAACCATTGTATGAGTTGGCGACTCATGCTCGGCATCTTTCGTCAAATAATCAGCAATACATAAATTAGGATACCGCAAATTCAGGTAAAATGTAACGGATTTTCAGGGTCATCTGACCCATGAATCAAAAACAGGCGACGATGACACACTGTCACCCTCGCCTGCATTTTGATTATCTCTACTTTAGGGCTAGATTACGACTCTATACCCTTGACCAATTTCTGCACTTCGGCATTCCACTGGTTGATCGTCGCGTTGACGCGGTGCGTCAGCTCATTCACCTTGTCGTCAGACATATCGGCGCGCAAGTTTTCGTACTCGCTCTGTAGCTCTTTCAGCTGGATGTTGACGCGATCCAGCCATTCCTGCGACGCAGAGTCCGATGCTTCTTCGATCTGTGTGCGAATCTGCTCGATACGTTGTTCTAAATCTTGCTTCAATGATTCCATGCGTGTCTTATCCATGATAAAGCTCCTTTGTGATAGCTATGATGTATAATTGATTGGTCGATGCAAGCGGCACGCGCCTCAGTTAAACTTTGTAACCGGCAACGGCTCGCATCTGCTTGAATAAACTGTTCATCTTATTTCTCAGCACGTTCACGGCTTCTTCTTGCTCGCGCTCTGTTTTATCTTTCAAATCGTTGTACTCGCCGCGCAACTCTGCCAGACGATCACGGTAATTTTCGATTTCGTCTTCTTCTGCACCGTGATCGATCATTGCTTGGATCTTCTCTTCGATGGCTTGCATCTGCTCTTTTAGCTCTTGCTTGATCGCTTCTATCTCAGTCTGATTCATAGTGATCGCGCCTCCCATCCTTGTCGGCTCGCTTGTGTGTGATGCGATCGGTACCTGTGTCGATCCTGTTCAGGCCTTATAGTTGATTGATGCCTGACGATTGACCGGCGGCACCCGAACCGGTCTGTGCCGATAGACCGCTGACCTTGCCACTGAGCAACTCTGCCGCCGATTTCTTGTCGTCGTCGGCTTCTTCCATCTTATCGATGAGATTCAACTCTGTATGTAGGGCGTTCAGCTTTTCGCGCTGTTCAGCAATCCAGTTTTCATCGCGGTCACCCGTCGCTTGATTGATGTTGTTATCAATCTGGATGAGTGCTTTTTCAATCTCATCTTTGATCTCTTGGTAGTTGGCATCTGTAATTTCGTGTAAATCTCTCGGTTGCATCTAGGATCGACCTCACTTGTTTATTTAACACTGTACACTCAGCGTATCGTGCGACTATAAGAAGGCTAACAGAGAAGATGAGTAGGCAATAAAAATCCCGCAAGAAGCGGGATAATATTGGTCGTGATGCGGTTATCAGTGGCGATAAGGGGTCAGTATGGGATACCCAGTTGATCGAGTTCTTCTTGAATCAACTCTTCAAAATATTCATAGGGCAACGCACCGCTGACCTGACGGCTATTGATGTAAAACGCCGGTGTCCCGCTGATTTCTAGCTCGCGTCCGGCGCGCATGTCGCCTTCGATCTCGTCCAAGTACCTTTGGTTATCATAGCACTCGGTAAACGCGGCAACATCCAAGCCGAGTTCTTCAGCAGTCTCATAGAAGAACTGATTCTCGTCGATGCGGTTTTGGTTGGCGAAGATCGCCTCGTGCATCTCCCAGAATTGCCCTTGTGCCAGCGCACAGTTCGCCGCGATTGAACTCTGATACGAGACCTGCGGGTTGATGATCGGATAATCGCGGAAGACATAGCGAATGTGTTCGCCATAATTTTCAAGCAAAGGTTGGAAGGTCTCTTGGAAGTGGCGACCGCAATACGGGCAAGCATAGGCGCTGAATTCCACAATCACAATCGGGGCATCTTCATCACCAATGTAGGGATCATCATCCGCGAGTACCTGCATATCCTGAATCAAGCCTTCTTCGATCAACACCGCGCGGATCACGTCGCGCAGGTCATCCGACGCAGTCGCGGATGTATCGGTCATGCCGAAGATATTATAGGCGATCACCCCACCGACCACCAGAAAGGTCACGGCAATCACCACATAATTGAGCAAGGGATGCGCGCCGGACGATGCCACGACCTGCGATGTCGGGCGCGGGGTCTCGGTCGTAGGGGTTGACGGGCGGGCTTGTGCTGTGTGATCAGCACCGAGCATATCCGGCAAAATATCGGGCGTTTGCTTTGGTTCGGTCACAATTTTATCCTTCATACAATCACATCATAAAATAAGCATAGCACACACAATGGCTATAACCTACGGCAAAATACTTACAGACTTCTAAAATTATCGATTCTTTCGTATTTTGCGTGGTCAAGCTCTTTTTGTTCCCTTTTTTCAAAAAGGGAACGCCAAAAACTTTTGCTTTTTTGAACGCATAGCGTTCAAAATGAACAAGGTCAAGGAATGACAGTTCTTTGTAGGGGTGCGGGGGCAACGCCCCTGCAACAAAAACCACGCGACATCCCAAAGATCCAAATTATCGTAGATGTGCGCGTGTGCGACAAGGGAATATGGCTTATAATAGTCATAACACGCGCTTGATGCGTGGTTTTTACCCAAATAAGTGGAAGGCAAGCGGAGGATATGCTTTGATGCAAGAGCTTGACGGATTAATCGTCAAAGAGCAGAGTGGCTTTTACTGGATAGAAGCAGAGGACGGAGTGACATATCGGTGCCAATTACGTGGCAAATTAAAAGAAGACGCGAAACAATCAGACATTGCCGCCATCGGTGATCGGGTGCAGTTCGCCCCCAACCAGCAAGAGGACGGGGTCGATATTCTCACCGGTAGCATCACCCACATTCACGATCGGCACAATGCGCTCTCGCGTGCTGTGCGTACCACCGGCAAGCGCGGCGCCGGCAATCGTGAACGCGAGCATGTGCTGATTGCAAACCTCGATCAGGCGTTTCTGGTCTTTTCCGCCGCATCCCCCACCCCTGATTTACGCTTACTCGACCGCCTGTTGGTCACTACCGAGCGATCCGCCATCGACGATGTTGTGATCGTCATCAATAAGATGGATCTCGATCCTGATCCCGATGTGCTGGCGACCTTACAGCCCTACCACGCGATGGGCTACGATGTCGTCTACACCAGCGCCCTCGACCAGAGCGGGATTGACGCGCTTCGCACGCGCCTGCGCGATAAAATCTCGGTATTCACGGGGCCCTCTGGCGTGGGCAAGACCAGCCTGCTCAACCGGATACAACCCGGCTTGGGGCGCACGACCAAATCCATCAGCCAGTTCAGCCAAGAAGGGGTACACACCACCCGCGATAGCGCGCTAATCAAGGTCGCAGGCGGCTATCTAGCCGATACACCGGGGATTCGTTATCTTAATATCTGGGATGTCGAGCCGGAAGAATTAGATGCGTACTTCGTCGATATTGCCGATTACGTCAGCGCGTGCAAGTTCAGCAATTGCACCCACACCAGCGAGCCACGCTGTGCCGTCAAGCAAGCTGTCGCCGATGGTGATATTGCCGCGCGACGGTATCAACAGTATCGCCAATTGCGCGATGAACTGATGGCAAGCATCCTCGCCTACTGATTGCACGCTCGGCATCTGCGCCCCAATTAACACCTGATCGCCACTTGGGGCGTTATGTGATTTCTCATTTTGCGCTATAATAAGGCGCAATGAGACAAAATCACCATAACAACAGACGCAGACCAACGATACAGCGATTTAAGGATGGGAGGGTGTCGTGTCCTCATTGATCGGACGCACGCTAGGACAATATGAAGTCATCGAGCTACTCGGGAAGGGAGGGATGGCGACCGTCTACCTCGGGCGACAAACGTCGATCGATCGCAACGTTGCGATCAAAGTCTTACCACCGCATCCCGGCTTAGACGAGAGCTTCAAAGAACGCTTTGAACTAGAAGCCCGCACCATCGGTGGCTTGCAACATCCTAACATTCTCCCACTTTATGATTATGGCACGCAGGATGATGTTTTATATCTCGTGATGGCCTATGCCGACGGTGGATCGCTGGATGATTTGATCGATAGCGGCGCAATGAATACCAAACAGGTCGAGAAGTACCTGCGTGCGATCGCCAGCGGGTTGGATTATGCTCATAGTCGTGGCGTGATTCATCGCGATGTCAAACCCGGCAATATCCTCATCAACGAAGATCACCTGATGCTGGCGGATTTTGGCATGGTGAAGATGAGCGTCGGCGAGAATAACCTGACCGGCACCGCGATCGTCGGCACACCAGCATACATGGCACCCGAACAGGGACAGGGGTTAGAATACGACCATCGCATTGATATTTATGCGCTGGGCGTTATGCTTTACGAGATGTTGACCGGACAGCAACCCTACAGCGGTGCTAGCCCGATGCAGATGATTATATCGCACATCAACGACGACATCCCCGATGTGCGCGACGAACGCCCCGAGCTACCGGAGGCGATAGCGAGCACCGTCAAGAAAGCTATGGCGAAAGATGCCGACGAGCGTTATAGCACTGCCGCAGAATTAGCCGAAGCGTTTTCCAGCGCATTACACAAAAACCCCGATAGCCTCGCGGCGATCAAGCAAGAGTACCCGATTAACACGCGCCGCGACGACGGTACCGCACGGCGCAACTCGCCGCCAACAGTGGTATTCGATAGCAATGCCAGCAACCCCAACGTACAGGACAGCGGCACCCAGAGCCAGACCATCATCATGCGCGAAGCGACTAACCCGCTTGTGATTCTCGGCGGCTTCGGCTTGATCGCGCTGGTAATCGTGATCGTCGCGGTCTTATTAAACGACAATGGCGGCAGTGATGAGCCTGCGGTGATCCTCGCCACAGTCGAACCGACCGCCCGCCCGCCGGCGACGGCTGAACCGACGGTCGCGCCGCGTGCCAGTGTCGAGCACTTCGGCACAGTGCGCTTCAGTCAGGATGATAGGATGGGCGATACACTCAGCCTGCGCCTTGACGGGGCGCGCCCAGCCCCTAACGATCAAGATTATGCGGCGTGGCTCATCAACACCGACGGCAGTGAGACAATCCGACTCGGGCGCGTGCTGGTCAGCAGTCTCGGCGAAGGCTCGATCGTTTATACCGATGAGGAGGGGCGCATGTTGCCGGCGATGTTCAATCAGGTACTCATCACGCTCGAAGATAGCATCGGCGACCAACCTACCGGCGATGTCGTCTACAGCGGGCGTTTTCCGGTCACGATCAGCGAGGCACTCGTTGAGATTTTCGTCACATCGTCCAGCGGTATCGAAACACGCGGCGAGCAGAGTAGCTTGCTCGATAGCGCATTGATCGAAGCGCGGGTCGCCGCCCAGCACGCCGGTTTTGCAGTCAGCGCGGGCAATATTCGCTCGGCGCGCACCCATGCCGAACACACGATTAACATCCTGCGGGGCACCGAAGAGGACTGGGATGGCAGTGGTACGCCACAGAATCCCGGACGTGGTATCGGCGTTTATACGTTCTTAGATGCGATCGACGAGCAACTGGACGCGGTCGTCGCCGCCGATGCCGAGAGTCAGACGCTACTCGCCAATGCCGAGTTCATCCGCGTCTGTACGGCGAACGTACGCACATGGGCTGATGAGATCGTCACCCTTGAGCAAGAGATCATCGCCGGCGAGGAAAAGAGCGCCGTCCAGGACGAAGCCGAATTATCCGAGACACTCGCCGATCAGTTAAAAGAGGGCTACGACCTGAACCAGAACGGCATCGTCGAACCCTTCGAGGGCGAATGTGGTTTAGAGCAGATTCCAGAATATGGCTTGCAGATCGCCGAGATCAAGATTGTCGAAGGCGATGTGCGCGCTGATGATGAGACGAGCGAAACAGAGAGTGACTGATGGCAAATTACGCTTTATGCGGGTACTTCACGACGACAGCCGACAAGCGCGATGACCTGGCGCAGGCGGCACACGACGCATCGCTCCACTTAGACGGAGTCGCTGATCGCATCGCGCAGGCGCGTCCGCTACTCGTCAGCCCGCCGCAACAGCACGTCCTCATACCCGTCGAACAGCCCGACCAATAAAGTCAGGATACCGTCTCTATGCCGTCAGTCGCGCACATCATCCGCCGCCGTCGCAATCGCAAACAGCGCCGCCACCACCTGAAGCAGACCCAACGCCTATGGGGTAGCTTCGTGGTTCTGCTCCTCGCCAGCGTGATTCTCGTCCCCAGCGGCGTGATTTTAGGACTCGCGGGTTATCTCTACGGGCGTGCGGTGGCGCACATGCCATCCCCGGCCGAGACGATCTACGTCGATCCAGTGGTCGGCGCGACACAACTGCTCGACCGCAGTGCAAATACCGTGATCTACACCATCGAAGACCCGCTCGGTGATGATCGGCAATGGCTCGACATCGAGACCCTGCCCAATTACGTGACGACCGCGACGCTCGTCATGGAGAACAACGCCAATTATCTGAACACCAGCCGCTTCAGCCTGGCGCAGACCATCGGGCGCTTGTGGCGCTATACGCTGGGATACGACAATTGGCGCGATAACACGATCACCGGCTTGTTGGTCGATCGCAGTCTGATTCCCGCCGTCGGCGAGAGCGGCCTCGATGAGACCCTGCTTCACATCGCCTTCACAGCCGAGATCAACCGCCAATATAGCAGTCGGCGCGTGCTGGAGTGGTATCTGAACACGGCGAATTATGGCAACGATGCCTACGGCCTCAGCGCGGCGGCACAGGTCTACTTCGGCAAGCCGGCGACCGAACTCACGTTAGACGAAGCGGCATTGCTGGCATCGATCCCACCACGACCGGAGCGCAACCCGCTCGACGATCGTACCCGTGCGCGCGGTCAACAGCGACAGCTTCTACAGGCGATGTTGACCAACAACTTGATCACACAGGCACAATTCGACAATGCGGCGACGACCGAGACCGTCATCCGCGACGACCTGACGCAAGCGCCGGCGATCGCGCCGCATTTTTCGGTCTATGCACGCGAGCAAGCCGAAGAAATTCTCAATCGGCAGGGGATGCAGGGCGCGGCACACATCTCACGCGGGGGCTTACGCATCACGACCACGCTCGATATTGACTTGTATTATCAGGCAGAATGCACGCTACAAGCACACTTATCGCAATTAGCCGGTGGCGATAAAAGCGCGACGACGCGCCATAATCGCCCCTGTGTGGCATCCGCTTATCTGCGCGATAGTCGCGACGACCTCGCACCTACGAACCCGCCCAACACTGGCACGCTTCTCATCCAGGACGTGCAAACCGGCGAAATCCGTGCGATGGTCGGCGATGCGACCGCGCAAGCCCACGCGCCGGCAGTCACCTTACATCCCTTCGTTTATCTGACGGGCTTCATCTCCGGCAACTTCAACGCGGGGAGCATGGTGCTGGATATTCCGCAACGGTTCCCCGGCATCCAAGACGGCTTGATCTACACGCCAATCAACCCTGACGGACTCTATCGCGGCCCGATCAACCTGCGCGATGCGATGACGGCTGGCTTACGCGCCCCTGTGACCGAAGTCGCCGAGCGCGAAGGCATGAGCAACGTGATTTCGATTGCCCATCAGATGGGCATCACCGGATTAACCGACGTGAACATCTTCGACCTTTCGCTGATCGAGCGCGGCGGGGCGGTCTCGGTGCTAGATATGACCTACGCCTATTCGGTATTTGCCAACATGGGCGTGATGCAGGGGGTCGATACTGATCCGGTCGGGATCGGCTTTCGGGCGCGGAATCCGGTCGCAGTGTTGAAAATCGAAGATGCAGAGGGCAATGTGCTGTGGACATACGACGAGACGCGCCGCGCCCTGAGCCAAACGCCCCTGCTCGAAGATGAAATCGCGTATCTGGTCAACGACATCTTGTCTGATAGTGGCACGCGCCGACAGGTCTTGACGATCGACGATGAGACGCTCAGCATCGGGCGACCGGTCGCGCTGATGAACGGGCTCTCGCGCAATCAAAGCGATAGCTGGACAGTCGGCTACACGCCACAACTAGCCATCGGCGTGCATCTAGGGCGCACGGATGCGTCAACAATGGCGCTCGATGTGCATGGCGTGCAGGGCGCGGCGGCGGTGTGGCAAGCCTTGATGCGCTTCGCGCACGATCGCTATGATTACAGCGTAGCGGGCTGGGCCCGCCCCAGCGACATCGTTGAATATATCGTCTGTGATCGCTCGGGCTTGATCCGAACCGGCGATAACGACTGCCCTGCCCGCTCTGAAATTTACCTGCGGAATGCCGCCCCCGCACAGGAAGATACCTACTGGCGCACGGTACAAATCAACAGCCAGACGGGTTTCCTCGCTAGCAGTTCGACACCAGCTTATCTCATCGTAGAAGAAGTCTACTTTGAGCCGCCGACCAGCGCGCGCGAGTGGTGGGTGAGCAACGGGCTTGCCCTGCCGCCGACCGAGTTCGACACCATCACCCGCCCCGAAGCTCTCAGCAGTGTCGCCATCACCCAACCGCGCGACTTCTCGTATGTGGGTGGCGTGGTCGCGATTCGGGGGTCGATCGATACCGAAAACATGACCAGCTGGCGCTTGCGCTTCGGGCGCGGGTTGAACCCCACCAGCTGGCTCGACATCGGCACGCCACAGGACGATTTCGTGGCTGATGCGCCCCTCGCTGAGTGGGATACAAGCGCGCTCGATGGCTTATACACGCTGGAATTATCAGTCGCCTACGCCGAGGGACAGCGCGAGACGACCGCGGTCAACGTCACCGTCGATAATGTCGCGCCGGAGATCACGCTAGGCACACAGGACACGCGCACGATCTATCGCTTTCCTGAGATTGCGCGCATCCCGCTGGTGGCACAAGCGAGCGATAACCTGACTGCCATCGACCGCGTGGCGTTTTATAACGATGGCGTGCTGGTGTTCATCGACGAAGACGCGCCCTATCAATACGACTTCCCGATTGAACGCGCCGGCGACACGCGCTTCAGCGCCCGTGCCTACGATCAGGTCGGCAATCAAAGCGAGACCACGCTCGACATTCAGATCATCCGCGGACGCTAATCTAAGGCTGTGCTTATGAGCATTTGCTAGAGTCATAGAGGTGCCATCGGCGAAGTCCGTCACAAGGCCAGCCCACTAACGGGACTCAAACCCACCGCGGCGGGGTCAGAGACACTTTAGATGGCTTCCCCCTTGCACCACCTAGCCGCAATGCTTGAGCTTGCGGCGGAAAAAGCGACGAGACATAAGGACATCCCATGACCCACGCTGTGACCCTGATTTATCCGCATCAGCTGTATCGCGATCATCCCGCCATCCACAAAGAACGCATGCACTATCTGGTCGAAGACCTGCTGTTCTTCGGTGATTCGCGCTATACACACAATTTCCACAAACTGAAACTCGTGCTTCATCGGGCGACGATGCAACGCTACGCCGCCGAGACGCTCGGCGCGGGGCGCTATCAATACGATACGATCGAACATCATACGATTGCCGATCGCCCCGATTACGTGTTCGCGCGCCTGCACGATGAAGGCTATCGCGAGGTACACGTCGTCGATCCAGCGGATTACCTGCTGGCGCGTCGCATCAAACGCTATTGCAAGCAGTACGATCTCACGCTGTGCTGGTACGATACCCCCAATTTCGTCACGACACCGGCGCAGATTGACGATTACTGGCAGGATAAAGACGCGACCGACTATCACCAAACTGATTTTTACACCTGGCAACGCAAACGCCTGAATATCCTGCTGACAACCGAGCAGAAGCCAATCGGCGGCAAGTGGACATACGACACGGCGAATCGGCAGAAGCTCAAGCGCGATGTGCGCGTCCCCACTGCGCCTGAACCTTATGACAACGCCTATATCCGCGATGCCCGCGCTTATGTCGAGACACATTATCCCGATAACATCGGCGACACAACGCACATGATCTACCCCACCACCCACGCCGAAGCCGAGCAGTGCTTACAAGATTTCGTGCGGATCAAGCTCGATCAATACGGCACTTATCAGGATGCCATCAGCCAGCGTTCGACCTTCATCTTTCATTCTTTGCTCAGTTCCGCGCTGAATATCGGCTTGCTCGATCCGATGCAAGTCACGCAGGCGGCGGTCGATTATTACGACAAGAACGACACGCGCCTCGCCTCAGTCGAGGGCTTCGTGCGGCAGGTGATTGGCTGGCGCGAATTCATGCGGGCGGTCTATCAGCGCGATGGCACAACCCAGCGCACCGATAACTTCTGGGGACATCTGCGCGGCTTGCATCCGGCGTGGTACACCGGCGAGACCGGCATCCCGCCCGTCGATGATGCCATCCATAAGGCGCGGGACTATGCCTACAATCATCACATCGAGCGCTTGATGCTGGTCGGCAATCTGATGCTCCTGTGCGAGATTCACCCTGATAACGTCTATCGCTGGTTCATGGAGATGTTCATCGATGCCTATGATTGGGTGATGGTGCCCAACGTCTACGGCATGAGCCAATATGCCGACGGCGGCTTGATTACAACCAAGCCCTATATCAGTTCGTCCAATTACGTGCGTAAGATGAGCGATTACAAGAAGGGCGATTGGTGCGATTGGTGGGACGGGTTATACTGGCGTTTCATCCACAAGCATCAGGATTTCTTCAAGGGCAATCCACGCCTTGCCGTGATGACCAGCCACCTCAAACGCATGGGGGCGGATAAGCTCAACACGCATCTGACGAATGCTGACGCATTTCTCCAGCGCATCGACGCTTGAGACCGCGACCGCCCTGCAAGCGTTGATCGAGCGTGGGGTAAGCGGTGCGTCGGCAGGCTATGCCACCCGGTAGCATCCTGATACAATAGTGAACAATTGATGAATTCGGAGCAGAAGCCCATGTCCGATTACGACACCCCCCCACAATCCGACGACGAAACACAACCGCCACAGTCCTCCCGCGCGCCTGTGCCTGAGCCACCGCACGACGACGACAGCACCGACGAACTCGATCCGCGCCTGTTGCAATCCGCACCCGAACCGGATGAGGACGACGTGCCATTTCACCTACCGCTGAACGATAGCGGCGGACAAGGGGACACGATCAACCGGCGCAAAGACAGCAACAGCGCGCCGACCATGCCGCACTTCCGCGAGCCGGGTGTGCCCGACCCGCGCGAGACCCTGCTCGGCACAGGTGGACTCGACCCTAATCCCGATATGCAACCGTATCGCGAGAGCCAACCAACCGTACGCAATATGCCGCGTGTGCCCCAGCCCGCCGCCCAACAGCCCATCCAGAGCGCACAACCCACCCCGAGCAACGCGCCCCGTCGCTATCAGCAAGCGCAGGGGGCATACGTCCCGCCTCCAACGCAATCGCCCGCCTCACAGCGCCCTCGACCCAAGCAAAATCGGCGCAGACGGCGCATCTTCGGCTTGCCGACGGGCTGTGTGTTCATATTTCTCGGCTTATTGTTGACCTTCTGCGGCGGGTCGTTCCTGCTGACGGCGGGCGCGGCGGCGGTCTTCATCCCGCGGATTGAACAACAGTGGTCGTCCGAGATTGCCCGCGTCGATGATTACCGCGCATTTGAAAGCACGTTTTACTATGATCGCGCTGGTAACCAGCTTTATGAAGCCTTCAACGAAGGGCGACGTGACACCGTCGCTTACTCCGATTTTCCTGAAGAATTGATACAGGCGACCATCTCGATCGAAGACGACACCTTCTTCGATAATATCGGCATCGACATCGCCGCGACGCTCGTCGCTACCGTGCAATACTTGACGGCGGATGCTGGCGTACAAACGCCCGGCGGCAGTACGATCACCCAGCAGACGGTGCGTAACGTGCTGTTCGACTTTGAGAAGCGCGCCACGCGCAGTGTCGCCCGCAAAGCTGAGGAGATCATGCTGGCGATCGTGCTGACGACACGCCGGAGCAAAGAGGACATCCTCGCGCTGTACCTCAACGAGATTTATTACGGCAACCTCGCCTATGGCGCACAAGCCGCCGCGCAAACCTTCTTCGGCAAGGATGTGCAGGATTTGACATTGGGCGAAGCTGCCTTGCTCGCGGGCTTACCGCAGAGTCCGGCGAATTTCGATCCGCTCAGCCCTGACCCCAATATTCAGGAGCGCGTCACCCAGCGCTGGCGCGAAGTCCTCACCGAGATGGTCGAAGAAGGGTACATCACACAAGCAGAGATGAACGCGACCCTGCAACAGGGCTTGAACTTCGCCGTACCGGATGAGAACGCCCTGCAAGCGCCGCACTTCACGGTCTACGCACAGGATGAATTTGAAGAGATGATGCTGGCACTGGGCTATAGCGAAGCCGATGTCTCGCGCGGTGGCTATCGCATCTATACCACGCTCGATCAGGACATCAACGAGATGGCACAAACCGCCGCGCGCGATCAAGTCGCCAGCTTGAGCGGGCGTAACATCAGCAACGCTTCAGTCGTCGTCATCCAGCCGATCACTGGCGAAGTCGTGAGCATGGTCGGCAGTATCGACTATTACAACGGTGCGATCGACGGGCGCGTGAACGTCGCTATTGCTCTACGTCAGCCGGGCAGTACCATGAAGCCCTTCACCTATGCCGCCGCGCTCGAACGGGGCATGACCGCTGGCGATGTCATCTGGGATACGCGCACCGACATCGAGATTGCCGGACAACCGACATACACCCCGCGCAACTACGACGGACGCTTCCACGGCCCGATGACGATGCGAATGGCACTCGCCAACAGTTATAATATCCCTGCCGTGCAGACCGTGCGCTACATCGGCGTTGACGTGCTGATTGAGATGATGCAACGGGTGGGCGTGAGTACGCTCAATGATCCCAGCCGCTACGGCATCTCGCTGACCTTGGGCGGCGGCGAAGTCAGCCTGTTAGAGTTCGCCAACGCGTACGGCGTATTCGCCAATCAGGGGACGTATGTGCCACCGACGACGATCCGCTGTATTGTCGATAGCGATAACAATATCATCTACCAGTACGAGAACGGCTGTCCGCTGGATGCTAATTTCACCTCAGCGACTGTTGATCGTCGCGGCTTCGGCACGCAGGTGATGGATCCGCGCGTCGCGTTCACGATCACCGATATGCTCAGCGATAACGCCGCGCGCACGCCAGCCATGGGCGCGAACAGTATGCTCAATACCCCGGGCATTGATAGCGCCGTCAAGACGGGGACGACCAACGACATCAAAGATAACTGGACGGTCGGCTACACGCGCAACGTCGTTGTCGGCGTGTGGGTCGGCAATAACGATGGTGATCCGATGGTCAACTCATCCGGCTTGACGGGTGCCGCGCCCATCTGGAACAGCGTCATGACGCAGATTTATGACCAGCAAGCCATGCTCGACGTGTTCCGCGTGGACGGGCAATTATTGCCGGATGTACCACCGCCCCCCGCCGGGATGAGCTTGAAGCAACTCTGTAACGTGCGCCGCATCACCGACCCGACTAGCAACTGTAACAGCTTCATCAACGAGTGGTTCTTGGATAGTCCGGCGGGTGTGCCAGATGGCAACGGCAATCTGGTCTATCCAGCGCGCAACAACCCGAACGCACTCGCCCAGAACGAATTCATGCAAGAGATCAGCCCAGATGTGTATCGGACGCTGGTGTATCCACTTAACCCGAACGTGGCGGCGGGTATCCGCTTCCCGATTGGCGCGGGTGAACTCCAGCCACCGCCGCCCAAGTATTGCCGCGTGACACCGGCGACACGCGCACAAGCCACCGGCGCACAACAGTTGATCTTCATCGCCGGGCCGGCTACGTCACAATCGGATGCTGTGCGTGCTGAAGAGTATGCACGCAATAACAACCTCGCCTACTTGCCGACGATCGAATGTCAGCCTAGTTTGCTGACGGGCGGCGGGAATCTGGGTGCGCCGATCACGACGGCGGTCATCACGTCGCCTAGTGGCAACAGCTACCGCCAGAGCGATACGATTCCGATCATCGGTACCGCGCAGTTCAACAATCAGCAAGTCGATTTTTATCATCTCGACATCATCGGCGAGCAATTTAGCAACTGGACACCACTCGGTGAAGAAGGCTATGCGCCGGTCGTCAACGGGCAACTGGGCGTGATTACACCGTATGCCCTGCCGCCGGGGAATTATCGCCTGCGCGTGCGCCTGTGGAAGAACGGGACGTTCGTGCAACAACCCTACGAAGTCGCCTTCACGGTGACCCAGTAAACGCCAACAGCACGGAAGGTATCGTATGTTTTATCGATGGATCAGCCGTATACTTTTGCTCATGAGCCTGTGCGCGGTAGCGGTGATGAATGTCGCCGCACAGGATACAGGCGACGACCTGCGCGACCTCGCCCGCAATAGCCCGCTGGTACAAGAGATCGAAACGCGACTCGACGCATTGCCCGAGCAAGACCTCGTGCGCCTGCTGTTGATCGGCGGGGGGCTGGCGCTGATGTTTTTGGGCTGGCGTTTCTACGGGATTGTCGTCGGCATCGGTGGGGCGCTGGTCGGCGGCGTGCTAGTCACCCTGCTGATGCCCGATGCCCACCTGCTGGCGATTGCGCTGGCGATGCTCCTCGGCGCGGTGCTGGGGGTTGCGAGCGCGGTGTTCATCTATCAGGTGGGGATTGTGCTGGTCGGGTTATATACAGGGGCGATCATCACCGCGCAGTTAATCGCCCAATTTGAACCAGCGATCAACCCCTACCTGCTCATCATCGGCGGGGCGATCATCGGCGGCATCACCTTACTGATTCTCTCGTTTGAGTTGTTGATCGTCATCTCGGCAATCCTCGGCGGGCAGATGCTGGCGCAAGGCTTAGAGCTAGAGATCGGCTGGGCAGTGCTGTTTATGATCATCAGCATCGTGATTCAAGCGGGTTTGCGACGGCGAACGGGCTACAACCCACGTCGTCGCCGCGCAAAACAGGATTAGCCACTTTACGAAGTGGCGATTACCCGTTAGAGTGTAACTAGTGAAAAATGAAGAAATGGTGAAATAATCTATGACAAAACCCGTAGACGGGCAGACAGTTTCAGTAGAATATACCGGCAAGTTAGAAGATGGCACCGTGTTCGACAGCAATATCGGCGGGCAACCTTTGAACTTTGTGCTGGGTCAGCAACAGGTGATCCCCGGTTTTGAAGATGCCGTGCGTGAGATGGAAGTCGGTGCCAGCACCGAAGCCACCATCCCGCCAGAAAATGCGTATGGTCAACCGCGCGAAGAACTGATTATCACGGTCGACAGTGAGCAATTCCCTGACGACATGAACCCCGAAGTGGGCATGGGCGTACAACTACAAAGCCCACAGGGACAACCGATTCCGGCCGTCATCGCCGCGGTTGAGGGCGACGAAGTGACGCTCGATGCCAACCACCAGTTAGCAGGCAAGACACTGGTCTTCGACATCAAATTACTCGGTGTTGAGTAAGGCTACTGCTACTACGGGGCGATTGATTGAGATCGCCCCCGACTCCCCGCATTTTCTCGCACATGCTACAGTGTCCAGTTAATAAGCTATAAAAATCTCATAGGGTTCTTTAAGTAGATGTTACATTCTACACTAATTTCGTTTATAGTGATGATGAAATTATGGTTCTTTGTATCTTGCGTGGTCAAGCTCTTTTTGTTCCCTTTTTTCAAAAAGGGAACGCCAAAAACTTTTGCTTTTTGAACGCTATGCGTTCAAAATGAACAAAGTCAAGGAACGACAGTTCCTTGTGAGGGTGCGGGGGCAAAGCCCCTGCAACAAAAACCACACGACATCCCAAAGAGCCAAAATTATAAATGAGGACGGGAGTGATTGCTCATGACGGATGATAACGCGATCGTACCATACGAAGATCCAGATAATGCGGATAACAGCGATGATAGTGAGGCACGTGATACCTATGATAAAGATGAGACGCTGGCACAGCCCAACGACGAGACCAAGACACCAGTCGCCTCGACCCGTGTGCTAGATAATCAAAATAACAGCGCAAGCACGCGCAAGCTCGCCATCGCCAATGCCAGCAACGACACGCCACCGCTCTATTTTCGCTTTTTAGTGCGCGAAGGTAACGGACGTATCCAGAAGCCAGCATCACATTCGTTGATTGTCGGGCGGCGCAACTCATCGCGTCCGGTCGATGTCGATCTGTTCGATTATGACGCGATCGAACTGGGCATATCGCGCCAACATGTGAAGATCGAACCGCGCGGACAGGGCTTCGTCGTCAAGGATTTGCACACGATCAACGGCACAACGCTCAACAAACAGCGCATGAATCCCGGTCATTATTATTCCCTGCATGATGGCGACGAATTGAAAATGGGACGGATGCACGTCATCGTACGCTTCGTGTGGGAATGAGCGCCCGCGATGCGCCCTCACACAAGGGGGCGTATCCTGTGCAAAAAAGTGTAACTACTCAGGTAGAGTCTTCTTGTGGGGGGTCACCCCACGCCCCAGCAGGGGATGTCTCCCCTGCACCCCAGTTTTGCCGACCGCAAAGCGTTCGGCGGGTACAGGTTCAA
>DAOTTV010000199.1:0-31656 GCA_034437755.1 Anaerolineae bacterium
GCGACCAAAATTAGGACGAAACCTAATCCAGCAGATGGCTTTTCCTCAAATATCTCCACACGCCAGATCGCCAGCAAGCCTATCATCGTGATAAACCCCACGCCGAAACAAATAGCAGAGATCATCACTGCAAACAACTGGGATGGCACGATTGCCGGTATCCCTAGTGCTAACGCTAATACGAGCATATTCACCGGTATGACCCGACGAATGCCATAGCGCCGGATAGTGGCGGATACGACCAAGTCGAAGACCCCAGCGGCACCGCTGGCGAACCAGAATGCTTGCTTGATCCATGCCGCATCTAACCCTACGGCTACAATAAGATCAACCGCAAACGTCCAATAAATTGCCACGACAACCCCCATCGCAATCATTGCCATGCCCAGCGCAATCAAGTGATTTGTTTTCATGCTACCTCGATGATGATTTCGAACAATCGGCTCGATGGTAGGCTACTGAGCCTATTCTGTAAACTTGTCGCCAGCCCAAAAGACTGCCACTATCGGTCATCGACAATCACGCTACAATGGCACATCTATCAATAACTAAGCGATAGATAGGTATACAATGTTAACCTTGTTGTACTGGCTCGATTTACTCGGTGTCGCTGTCTTCGCCTTGAGTGGTGTACTCAGCGCGAAGACCATGAAATTGGATTTATTCGGTGTCGCAGTCGTGGCGATCATCACGGCGATTGGGGGAGGTACGGTGCGTGATCTTTTGCTCGGGCGAACGCCGGTCTTCTGGATGCAGGACGAAACGTACTTGCTGATTGCCCTAGCGACCGCCATCATCAGTTTCTACATCTTACGCCATCGTGACCCCGAGTCACGCATCCTGCTGACCTTCGATGCGCTGGGGCTGGCGGTCTTCACCGTGATCGGGGTCGATGTCGCCCGATCAGTTGGCGTTTCGCCGCTTATCAGCGTTCTCATGGGCGTGATGACCGGCACATTCGGCGGCATCATCCGCGATTTGCTGTTCAACCGGATTCCGGTCGTGCTTCATCGCGATATTTACGCAACCGCCGCCCTGATCGGTGCGCTGGTCGATGTGCTATTGACGATGCTCGCGCTCAATCCCAATCTGGTGATTGGTCTTGGTGTCGCGACGACCTTCAGCGTGCGGATGCTCTCGGTGCGGCATCGCTGGTCATTGCCGACAATGGACTGAGATTGATGACACAGTCACTCGCTTCGGGTTATCGCAGACGTTAACTCAATTTGCGCTCAGCATTTGTTATAATCGACATGACGATCAACACATCCAACCGATCGTCTCTCGCGGACACATGACACACACCAAAGAGAGACCAATTAGCTCATGGCAATCATCACCTATCTGCTCGCACCCGCATTCTGGGTAGAGTTTTTGCAAAATCTCGTGCCCGTCTGGGGCATGGTCGAAACGCTGTCGATCATCAATCACAAGCGCGGGTATGACGTGCCGTTTGTGCTTCCCTTACCACGCTTCGAGCGCGTATGGGTCTGGTCATTCCTCGTGCTAACGATGATCGTCGGCGCGTTGACCATCGAAATGACCGAGCATTTGATCGTCGGTCCGCCGATGATGTTCTTGCCGGATGCGTTCGTCATCAACACGCTATCATTCAGCATCTTCGGTGCGCTCGCGCTGTTGCTTGCTAGCCGCCTGCCCGCCCAACGCTGGAATTGGTCGCTGGGTGTGGTGGCGGTGGTGCTGGGCTTTTTAACCGCGTGGATACAGGATTTTCCGTATATCGGCTTAGGGCAGGCGATGGGCATCGGCTTCGGTGCCGCGATTTTCTTCGTGACGATGAACCGCGGCTCACTGCTCGCCTTGCCTTACAAATTAGCCTACACATTCATCATCAATGTTGTGATTTCATTGATGATTTTCCATCTCGTTTACGCGATATAACTGACTGAATTTGATCGAATCGAGGGTATAATGGCACTGATCAAAGCACTTCCCATTCAAAACATCAATGATCTGAACACTTTCAACGAGAAGAACGAGCAAACGCTGATTCGTTACATCCTGCTCTTCGGCGGCTTTCTGGCATTTTATGGTGTGATGACTTCATATTTTTCGCTGACCTTCTTCGAGTCGAACTGGTATCTGTTCCTCGCGCCGACGGGCATCATGTATTTGACCGCCGTCGGTTTAGTTATCCGCAATCGACAATACCTCAACATCGCGACAACACTTGTCATCCTCGCCAGTCACATCAACGTGATTGGCATGGCTTCGCTAGCCGGTCACTGGGCTAATCTGGCGTGGATTGTCGCGGCACTGACCTTGCTCATCCAGCAGGTGACGCTCCGCGAACGACCGCCGGCGATTCGATATTTGCTGTGGTTGGCGATTATGATCGAGTTCGCGAGTGTCGCCATCCTGCAAGAGCAAGTGTTCAACATCAAGCCAGTGATGCCCAATGGCGAGCGAACAGAAGCATGGTTGAGCGTCTCGTTCTTCATCTTTTACTTCATCATTTTAGAAGTCGGCTATTCGACAGATAACAACCTCATCAATCAGTTAGTCAATAGCTTGCGCGATACCAACAACCAGCTTAACGAAGCGAACAATCGCGTGACAGCGGTCAATCAGCAACTGCAAGATCAGAAAGCGGCGTTCCTCGCCATTTTTGAGGCACAAGCGCGCCTGAAAACCTACGTTGATGCTTACCTGAGCGATCTTGAACACGAGACAGGCAACAGCCTCAACCCGATCTTAGCCAACATGGATATGGTCTCGACCTTCCGCAAGGAAGACAACATCCCTTACAGCCAGATGGAAGATGACCTCGATCGTGTCTTCGCGATCGGTGTACCGCGCATTCGCTTCGCCAGTCAATATATCTCGGATGCGCGTTTACATCTCTCATCCGCGATGACCTACGTATCAGATGCCGCGACATCAGCCCTGCAAACGCGCTCGCTTGAAGACAGCAGTGAAGCAATCGAAGAAATGACCCAGCGCGCCTCGCGCATCGGGCAGTCGTTCTATGCCGCCGAGTCAACCTTCGACGTTGAGGACATGCGCGATCGCCTCAATACCATCAGAAACGGTCGCCTGAGCCGTGATGTCAACCTAGAAGCACACATCCATGTCGATCATGCCTTAGATGGCAAAGTCACCTATCCGCTAGCCATCCGTACAATTGTGACCAACCTCTTCGTGAATGCCATCAAATACAGCAAGCCCAATCCAAACGGCGAGAAAACCAAAACGGTTAATGTTCGCCTTGAAACCGATGACGACCAACACATGACAATCACCGTTGCCGATGAAGGTGTCGGCATCCCGGATGATGTCTTGCCGAATATTTTCGATTTCGGCAGTCGCTCCGCAGCTCATGCCAAATCACAATACGGCGGCGGCGTCGGCATGTGGCTCGTCAAGCAGATTGTCGATGCCTCTGACGGGACGATTGATATTGATACATCGCCCGCCGGTACGACCATCACCGTTCGCTTGCCCATCTTCGAGAAACAGTATGCTTAAACGCATCAGAATCGGCATCCTAGCCCTGCTCGCTATCGGGCAGGCACTAGGATCGATTTACGCGCTGGTGAGTGTCATCGGTACAGGGGTCTATAGTGTGCCGCAACCGCTGCTGGACGGGGCTTTTTTACAAGCAATCGACGCTGGTGAGGTAGATATACCCGCAACCGGACAAGCGGGTGATTATCACATCTACTGTGATGCGGTCTATCGCTTTGAAGTCGGTATCACGCCATACTGGGGCGATGATTGGAAGGGTGTTAACCCTTACTACTATTCTCCCTTCTTCCTGCCGCTGATGTCCCCCTTTTGCCAAGATATTTCGCTCGGTATCACGGCATATTATGCGCTTCAAGTGATCGCGTATGGGCTGGCGGCGTGGGTTTTCCTGCGGATGAGTCATATGATATATGCTGAGCGCGATACTGACTGGCAGACACAGCACACCTTGATTGCACTTGTCATCCTCTTTAGTTCGACAAGCCTATATGCCAATATCGTCTTTGCGAATATCGCCGTTACGCTCAGCGCACTCTTGATGCTTGTCCTGCTGGCCATCTGGCACGATCGCTGGGTGACGCTAACTCTGCTGGGGGTCGTTTTCGTCATCACCAAGCCACAACTCGGCGTAGCAATCGGGGTCTATGTTCTGCTTGACATAGCACGCATGGCTTTCAAAGCCGGTCATATCCAGCGAGCAATTCAGCGATTGCTAGCAGTCGCGGGGATTGGCTTCGGTACGCTGGGGCTGTTATTCGGCGCGACTGTGCTGGCAAGTGGTCAATCAATCGGCTTCGTGAGGCAACAGATAGGCGCATTTTTCGCGCATTTATCCGGTGTCTATCGTAACTATCCTTATATCACAGATTTCAGCTATGGATCGACCAACAGCGCGATTATCCAGCGATTGAGTTTGATCTTTGGCACAAGCATCGACTTAAACACGCTGATTCTGGTTTCCTACAGCATCATCGCCGTGTTCGTTGGTCTGTACCTGTACGCTGTATGGCGCGCCCTGCCCCACTGGGACAATAAACCACTCATTGGGCTGGTGGTGATCGGTATGGGCTATCTGATCGGTAAAATTGGCACGAATGTCTTTGTTGATACGCTGTTTGAGCCGTTCATCCTCGCGATGCTCGTATTGTGGTTCGGTCAGCGTGATTGGCGCGCAGGTCTGACGGCGCTTCTGGTCGCGTGGGGAATTTTCTTCATCGGCGGTGTGATCTATTACGTGCCTGTCTACCTAATCGCCAACATACTCTTGATCTGGATGATTATTGATGTCGTGCATCAGTCCGCCGCCGACGGCATCAGCAAACGTGACGAGCAGGCTAGGCTTGAGGTGTCTTAGCGCGTTTTGCTATACTGTGGGCGTTTTATGAACGATGCACACACGATCTTAATGACTATACGAAGTAAATGGCGCGGAAGGTATCGGCATGGCAAATGACGAACGAGAACAACGCATCCTCGACGCGGCAGAGACTTTGATCATCCATTATGGCTATGACAAGACGACCGTCAGCGATATTGCCCACACTGCCGGCGTGAGTAAAGGCGCGATCTATCTGCATTTCGATAGCAAAGACACACTGTTTGAGGCATTGCTCCAGCGCGAATTGAAACGCTATCGGCAAGCATGGATTGAGCAGATACAAGCGCATCCTGATGGCGGGACGATGGCGGGTATATACAAGAGCGTGCTGTATGCGCTCCAGCGCAACGCTTTTATGCTGGCGATCTTCAAGCAGGATACTCACGTTCTCGGCAGTTATCTACGCAAATCAGGCACCGCCTTCCAGTCCCAGCGCGGGACATCGATTCGGGCAGAGTTTTTGAAGATGATGCAACAGGCGGGCGCGATCAAAGCTGATGTTGATACGCGCATCTACGCGCACATCATGAATATGCTAGCGTACGGGTTGGTCAGTATGGATCAAATCATGGATGACGATGACATCCCGCCCCTCGACGACCTAATCGAAGGCATTGGTGACCTGATGGACAAAGCCCTCACCCCCGCAGACCGCGAGCAAGCCAACCGTGCTGGTAAAGCAGTCTTACAGCAGATCATGACGCACATTGACGACACTCACTGAGGCTCACGCTGTTGTCAGGCGGATGCCATCCCTATCGAAGAAGTGGAGCTTCGACGATGGGAACACAAAGCCGATGCGGTCGTGCTGTTGATACGGGACGACCGGCGGCGTGACGACTTTAATCAGGTATTCGCTCAGTTGCAGGGTGAGCAAGGCTTCGCGTCCGAGTAACTCAATCGCGTACACCGTACCGCTATCTGCGGCTTCGGCAAGTGGTACAACTGCGACATCTTCGGGACGGATGCCGATATAGCCGATTGTTGCGGCATTATGGCGCTCAGGCAGGTTGATCTGCACGCCACCCGCGATGACTAAGGCCTGCACGCTCGCATCATATTGACACGGCAGAATGTTCATCGGTGGGTTGCCGATGAACTGCGCCACGAAGCTATTTTTAGGCTGATTATAAACGGTCTCTGCGGCATCCGCCTGTTGGATGCGCCCGTCGTTCATCACGATCAAGTGATCGGCAAGCGTCATCGCCTCCGTTTGGTCATGCGTGACGTAAATCGTCGTAATCCCTAGCTCGCGCTGGAGATGCTTGATCTCAGCACGCATCGTCGTGCGGAGCGCGGCATCGAGGTTTGATAGCGGTTCGTCCATCAAAAAGACCTGCGGTTGTCGCACCAGTGCCCGCCCGAGCGCGACTCGTTGCATCTGCCCGCCCGATAGTTCGCGCGGCTTGCGCTTGAGCAAGTAGTCGATTTCCAGTTGTTCGGCGAAGGCTTGCACCCGTTGCTTGCGCTTATCGCGGGCGATACCCCGTGCAATCAACGGAAACGCCATATTATCAAACACAGTTTTGTGCGGATAAAGCGCGTAATTCTGAAACACCATCGCGACATCGCGCCCCCATGCCGGGGTCTGGTCGATACGCTCCCCGTTCATTGAGATTGTCCCACTCGTCGGCATCTCCAAGCCGGCAATCATTCGCATGAGTGTCGTTTTACCACATCCCGATGGCCCGACGAGTACGCTCAGTTGACCATCACGAAAGTTAATGCTCGTGGGTTGCACAGCTTGCACCTTGCCGAAGGCTTTCGATATTTTTTCAAGACGAACGTTTGCCACAGATTAGCCTCACTTAGTATTTGATCGTACCTGCTGTTAAACCGCGAATCACCCAACGTTGGAAGGTGATGACAATCACGATGACCGGAATCAAGGACAGCACTATGCCCGCCGCGACCCACGCCCACTGCAATTCAAATTGTTGGCTCAAGCTCATGATCGCGGGTGGGATGGTCTGCGCGGAGGGTGACCCGAGCGAGATTGTCAGCGCGACGATGAACTCGCCCCATGATCCCAGAAACGCCAGAATCCCCGCCGAGAACAAAGCCGGTGATGCCAGCGGCAAAATCACGCGCCAGAAGATCGCGACCGGCTTGAAGCCATCGACCATCGCTGCATCTTCCAGTTCATACGGCAAGCCACTGAAATACGCCGTCAAGAGCCATGTGCTGAGGGGGATGCTGTAGGCGAGATTGGGCAAAATCAACCCCGGCAAGGTCGATAACAAGCCCCATGATCGCATCAGCACAAATGTCGGATAAATCACGACGACCGGCGGCACCATCCCCGCAATCTGCATGAGAACCAGCGATTCCAGCTTGTAACGAAAGCGCAATCGTGCGATCGCATAGGCGGATAAAGACGACAGAAACAACGCGCCAATCGTCACCGCCGATGAAACGATCAAGCTATTCATGATCGCGTTCTGGATCAAGAACGGCTCGCTGGTGACGGTCACGTAATTCTCAAACGTGATCGGTTGCGGCACGTATTCAATCGGCAAGCGAAACTCGGTGCCGGGTTCTTTAAGAGAGGTCAACAACAACCAGTACAGGGGCAGTAGCGACCAAATGCCGATGAAACCGACCAGCACCAGCGAAAAGCCCCAATGGGTCAAGCGTTTCATTTCGATAGTCCTTTTAACTGTAGCCGCGGCACAATCTGTCGGATGTAAACGTAGCTCAGAGTCATGACGATCATGAAGGTCACAACAGCATACGCCGAACCAGCACCGTACTGATTAAAGCGGAAGTAAAACTGATACGTGAAGTAACTCAAGACTTCAGTGCCGCCGGTGCCCTGCGTCAACCCGTAGATAATATCAAACACGCGTAGTGCATCAATCGTCCGGAAGAGCAAAGTCACGAAGATCGTGGGTACGAGCAAAGGCAATGTGACATGCCAGAAGCGCATCCACGAACGCGCACCATCGACTTCTGCCGCTTCGTGCAGGCTATCGGGAATCAACGCCAGACCAGACATCAAGAAAATACTCGTGATCGCGGCGGACTTCCAGACATACGCGAAGATCACGCTATTTGCCGCCAGCGCCGGTTCAAACAGGAACAACGGCGACTCATCCAGCAAGCCACTATCGACCAATAACTGTCCGAATAACCCAACATCCGCGTTGAACAACCAGCGAAAGAGCGCGGCATGAATGATGGGCGGGATCGCCCATGGCAGGATGATAATCACGCGCAGGATACCCTGTAACGGGCGCACGACGTAAAAGCTCGCCATAGCGAACGCTAGCCCGATGATGAACTCCAGCATGACGGACATCACGGTGAAATAGGCGGTGAAACGGATCGAACGCCAGAACGCGCCATTGGCGATCACATCGCGATAATTATCCAAACCAGCGAAGTTCTCCGGCGTAAGTTCTACACTAAACTGCAAATCATACAAGCTAAAGACGAAGGTCTGAGCGATCGGAAAATACAAGAACAACGACAGCGCGAGGAAAGCCGGCAACAGGAATAAGACCGCTGTCAGAGACTCACGCCAGCGCATCGGTGATCATCTTTCTCGTTAACATACAAGCCCTTTGTGCAACAGCAAAGATGGCGAGGGGCATGTGCGCCCCTCTCTGCCGCTCAGGATTGCAAGCGGTCAATCGCATCACACGCCCGATTGAGACCATCTTCCACAGGCAGTGATCCCGTCAAAATCGCGTGGATATTATCTTGTATGATCTGCGAGAGTTGCGAATAACGCGTGCTTGCCGGACGGTTGATGGCATCCGGTAGCAAGTTCGTGATCAACCCAGCATTAGGGATCGCATCCGCGACTTCTTCGCGCTCATATAACCCATCGTAGTACTGTACCGGCCCCCACGCACGGGCAAAGCCGCGTTGCACGTCCAGCCCAGCGATGATTTCCATCACGTTGAGGGTTTCTTCATAAGTATCGCTGAAAGGGTTCATCGCAAAGCCGAAGCCGCCCGTCGCGTTCGATCGCTGTCCGTCAGCTTGTGCGGGGTTGCTGGTCACACCCCATAGACCGCTGATTGCTGTGCGCTCTTCGTCATCCAGGTAGGTGACAATATCTGCATTATGACGCAGGAAAATCGCGTTGCCTTCCACAAAGCGCACGCGCGATGCCGCCGCATCCCATGTGACGACCTGACGCGGCGAGATGCCACTATCGATCAAATCAACCATGTAGGTCACCGCTTCGATCCCAGCATCAGAATTGATGGCGCAACTGCCATCATCATCGTAATACTGCCCGCCGAAACCCGTGAAGAACTCCGCCCAGACCTGCACCAGACCTTCTTCTTTCGCACCAGCCCACACGAAACCCGTCAGCGAGTCATCCTGTGCGGTGATGTCTTCAGCAATCGTGACCAGATCATCATAGGTCGTCGGGGGTTCATAGCCGTATTCGTCTAAAATATCGGCACGATAGAAAAAAGCGCCGACACTGCCCCAGAAGGGCACAGCAAGCACTTGATCGTCATAGCTGAAGATGTCTAGACCACTCTCGACGAAATCATCATCGAGCGTGCCTAGCGCTTCACTTAATGGCACCGCCCAGTTCGCCTGACCAAATTCCAGCACCCACGGCGTATCCATGCCATAAATATCAATCGTCCCATCTTGTGCTGTAAAAGCGATCGACAGTTGATCGCGCCATGCTTCGATCGAATCCGGCGCAATATTCAGTTCAATCTCATAATTCGGGTAAACGTCTGCGACTTCAGCGCGGATCACATCTAACGGAGGTGGCCCTTCGCCAAAGGAATTTTGCAAGAATGTATTGTAGGACAGGGTAATCACAACCGGCTCTTCGTCATCCTGAGCAAACGCACCGGTCATCACAAACAATAAAACAACAACAACTAACATCAATCGTTTCGATAAAAACACTACACAACCTTTCTTATTATCGATAAAGCATTGCTTACATATTACAGATAGTCAAACCCGTCAGTATGTCTGACGCAAGTTTGCATCATGCCAGATTTGCTGGTAGAGATAGCGCATTGCGTCCTGCACCTGCCCCATAATCATATCATTCGCGCATATTATATCGCCATAGTGGATATTAACGGTCACATGACGATACGGCTGATGCATAATCATCAAAGTCGCGGCGACCCAATCTTGACGCGCCTGAGTGTGATACAAACGCGCGATCGGATGGCGACGTGCTTGACGCGAGATAACACCGCCGGCGGCAACGGGCATCACCTGTAGCTTTGGTAGCTGTTTGGCAAGCAGGCGAATGCTCTCTGACCAGATGGGTAGCGTCGCTGTCGCATGCGTATGTAACGCGGGATCAGGTTCGATCTGTCCGGCAGGGAACATCAGCACTGTGCCACCCAGCCGCAGATAATCCCGAATTTGACGAAACGTGCCGCTTCGTCCGTTCGGATTATCCGAAACGAAGATAAGATGCGGATTAATGCTACTCAGCACGTTTAAAATCGGGTTAGGACGGGCGACAATCTTGATGTCACTGCGCGATAAAGTGGCGAGAATCGCCATTGCATCGGTCATACCGGGGTGATTCGCCAGCACCAGCAAACCGCCATCGTGCGGGGTTGCGTCGCTGTTGTGGGCCTGCACATGGGTCGAAAAATGATCTAGCAACCAGCGCGAACCATCACTCAGCCCCAGATGAGACACACTCGCGTTATAACCCAGCACCGCATCGCTGATCTGTCGCGCCTGCGACCGGAAAAAAGCTTGAAGGAGCGGTTGGGCGAGCGGGATCGTATCCAGACGAAACGCATCAATCATCGATTGGGTATTTGCGCGGATCAACTCCTGCATCTGTTGCGAATGCGATAGGGTGCGATGCATCGTTTGTTCTTATCAGATTTCAACCAGCAAATTAGACATACTATATCGATTGAATTGAAATATAAGATGAGTAAGGCTTTGGTCTTTGTGTAATATGGACCAGCACACACAGCACAAGCGATGTGCTAGTACCGCGCGCGAGTCATCGCAAAGATGGGGGACAATCATTGGCAAAGACTTGCGATCTCGGTTATACTTTTGTGCGTTATGTGTTTAACAACAGGATTATGACGATATGACCCAGCTTGATAAAGTGACATTCGATCGTATTATCGCTTTACTCGCGCCGAAGATGACAACGCAAAGCGCACGCGAAGCTTTTGTGACGCAGGCATTCTTCGACGCACCAAGCCTATTACGACGGATTGACTACAGCGGTAATGCACACGACTTCACAACCCAGCTTGTCAATCAAGCTCTGCAATACAGCGACATCGACACTGGCGAACCGGCACTCGTCGCGTTGCTCCAGCATTTGACCCAGCAAGTCGGCGTAGATGTGCAAACCGAGCTGGCGCAACTGATCGCGTCGATCCAGCAAATGCCCAATACCACACCAGAGACAGGCAAGCGGATGGAGCGTTTTGAACAACGCCTGACGGAAACGAGCGCCAAACTCACCCAAACGCAACCGGGGCGGCGATCGCGCGCGTTACGTAAGCAACGCTTACAAGAACAACTGGCGCAATATGAGCGCGAATACACCATCGCCAAGCAACAAGCAGAAGTCGAACTCAGCGATATCTACCGTGATCGCCTAAATAGCTTGATGAATCAGATTGAAGTCAAGATTGATGAAGTGTGGGATGAAATCGAGACGCTTGCATGAGCGCCACATCACGCACGATACACTATCTCATTATCCATATCTGCCTGCCAAAAAGGGCTGATTATGACCAATGCCGATCAGCAGAATAGCCTGACAGAACAGATCGACATGCTCGCGATGCAACATACGATCGCCCTGCGCGAGTGGAAAAGCGCGTTGAGTGCCGTCACGCGCTATCAGCTCGACTTGCAAATGCGCTATCTCGAAGAAGATATGGCGACCTTAGAAGCAACACCAAGCCAGCCCGTACAAGCACCAACGCACGCGCCGACCCTGCCGACCATCACGACCGTTGATGTGATGGTCAATGTGCAGATTGAGCGTGATGCCTACCAGATCACAGTGCGGTTATCGGACACGGCATGGACGACACCCACCCTCAATCGAGCGACAGTTGAGCAGTGGTTGCGCAATACGACCGCCCCTGCTGACGTCGGTCGTGCCCTCTACCAGCACTTGCAAATCGGGGATATGCTGGCGCATGTCGGCGGGCTTGCACGCCAACAGAACGCCCGACTGCGGTTACATCTGCGTGCGCCTGTCGATGATAGCGATGTCCTCGCGTTACCGTGGGAATACCTACACGATGATCGGCGCTTTGTCCTGCCGCATCTGGGCGCGGTGCTTCTGCGCGATTATGCGACTGCCGAAGCCCCGATGCCGGCGACACTCGACGCGCATCTACGCTTTTTATTCACGTCGTCCGAGCAAACGGACATCACTGCCGAAGCACAAGCACTTGAGGCACTCGCCAAGCAGTTCCCGATTAGCGTACAGTTGGGCACAGTTCACCAGCATAGCCCGATGCGCTTCATCAAGCATGTGCGGCAAGCGGCGATCTCGCATAATCCCTATCGGGTCTGGCATCATCACGGTTTGGTCGGTACGACTGAGCGCGGGCTTCATCTGATGATGAAAGGCAAGCGGCTCTCGTTCAACGATTTGCACCAGCTCATGCGCGATCATCTCTCACTCGATCTCCTCTTCTTGTGGACGCAGGGGACGGACATCGCGCCCGTGAGCTTACAACAAGCTGTGAGCCGCCTACCGGTGCCGACGATCATTCACATGCATACAGCACAGACTCTGACACTGCCACGCGCCTTCTTCCAGACCTTGTACACCGTCGCCACAATGCGGACGATCGACGAAGCCCTTGCCCGCGCCCTGCAATTGATCGACTATGCAACACTCGCTGAACAGGGCGTGCGCCCGCCTTATATTTTACAGGCATGACTCATCATGCAAAGGAGTTTTAAAGTATGAGTAATGAGACTGATTATTTTGGGGATAATAACGACAACGGTGATGAGGGCGCGAACAACGGCGAGCCGACAGAAGCGCCTATGAGCGATGCCAGCACTGATCAACCGAACCCGACAGACACAACCGAAACTGCGCCAGAACAGGAAACGGCGACAGACAGCGACACGGATGAAACCAGCGACGACAATCAAGTGATTGCCACAGAGTCTACAGATACAGGTGCGACCAGCGCAACGGATGACATCGTCACAAGTCATTACAGCGAGCAAGACGCAGTAGCAGATACCGATAAAGACGAAGAAAACGAGGTAAGCGAAGCTGTCAGCGACGAGCAAGAGCCAGCAGAAGAAGAACATACAGAAGGCACAAGCGAAAATGACGAGCCGACTGATGAGACAGCTACGGCGGCAGAAGCGCATGAAGACGTAGAACCAGCAGGCGAAGGGGACGACCCACACCGCAATGACGAAAAAGATGCAACAAGCAGAATTGACGAGAAGCTAGAACAAGGTTTTCAATCAGAAGAGTACGAGGAGATCAGTCGCCAGCAAGAAGAACAAAGCCAGCGTCGGCGTGAACAACAAAACGCCAGCAAACGCCTCGAATTCAACTTCGTTCGCCCCGAGACACTGACGAAGATCGAGGCAGTCTTCGTCGATACAGAACCGTATACCCAGCTCGTGAAAAACTTAAAAGGCGACACTGAAGCCGACTCCAGCATTTATCTCGTCGTTGGCGCGCGCAAGACAGGGCGCTATGCCCTCGCGCTACGCCTTGCGATGGAACTCAATGGCGATCAATCACCGACGAACATCCGTGAGTATATCCCGGACATCACGACGCGTTCGCTCTCGATCGAAGATGTCATCATGCGTATCCGCGATCAAGCTCAGCAATCATCGGATACAGCATCAGACCTCACAGCGGATGAGACTGAGATTTCATCTCATGCGATTATCATCGTGCGCGATGCCTTCGCCGATGCCCACAAGCGCGACCAATTGCGCGAATTACGGGCCGAGTTCAAGCGACCGTTCAGCCATTTGCTCGGCAGCGTGCGCTTAATCCTGACAACCAGCATCACCCCTGCTGAAAATCCCGACGTGAGCAATCATCCCTTCATCCCGACACAGGATACGCGCCAGAAGCTCTACGTTGATCTACACGCGCTCTATAATCGCCATCTCGATTTTTATGTGCCAGCAGAATACGATTATAATGCCGAACTGCGCGATATCCTGCAACAGGCGCAGGATACAATCTTACAAGAATTGAGCCGCCCCTTCGACATCGACAAATTCTTCGAACGTGTGACCTTCCGCGAACCGGAAACGGTCGCCGAAGCGATCGAACTCGCCAAGAGCTTGATCGGTGGACGCGCCCAACTGGCAACCATCCGTAAATGGTTCGAGAGTTTCGAGAAATTCAATCAGAAATTATACGTCATGTTCGCCGTGATGTTCGAAGGCTTGAAGCGCTCACAAATCGACGATCTCTATGATGAGGCGGTGGTGCATCTGCGCTCTGGCGCGAGCCGCCACTACGAAGACCCGCGCTATATCAGCGTCCGCACCATGCTGGATGACATCCACATGGAAGAGAAAGAGAGCGAAACGCTCGAATTCATCCAGAATCACAACGCCTATAGCAAAGTCGTGCGCGACCAGATGCGCGACTATTATCGCTTGTTGTGGGGCTTGGTCGATCTTTTCGTCGGCAAAATCAAACACTCCCCTTCCGCGCGTGATCGTCGCCTGCGCCGTTTGCTCGCGTCGAACATCGGCAAAATCGGCGTTTATCGGCAAAGCCAACTCCAACGCATTCTGACGGATATGCTCAAAGATGATCGCGCTCATGTGCCCGAGGCGGCGATTCATATCCTGATCGAAATTTCTAACCAGATTGATTATCACGATTTTGTCATCAAGGTCATACGCGATTGGCTTAACACGCGCCAGACGACTTTCAAATTCACAGCGATGGGGGCAATCGCCGGCGTTTATCAACAGGTGGCAGAAACATTCAAAGATGCGCTGGACGACGTAACATCCACCACCAACGATGATAGCAACACGCGCCTCGCCCGCCAGACCTTACGCACCCTGCGCCAATTGCTCGAACAATACTGCGATACAATCGACGATGTGGATGAAGATGCTAGCTATAAGCGACTACGCAAAGCCTTAGAAGAAACACGCGGCGATCGTGAGCGTGAATTACTGGAGTCGCTGTTAAATGATGGGCTGATCAAATTATTGTGGCAATCGTCGGATAATTTCCAGCAAGACCTCAAACGGCGTGTCCAGAATAACGTTAATCAGCAAATTGAACGCCTCATGCTCTCGGCACAAGTCAGCCTGCGTGATGGTCTACAATTGATCGCAGTCGATCGCCTGACAGAGATGCTTCGCAATCTGCCCGACCAGATGGTGACGCTTTTCCAAGATTGGCTACAGGACGATGCGACCAATTATCGCTGGCAAACGGCGCGCATGACCATCAACGCGATCTTCGCGGATGAGACCAACGCCGCGCAGAACTTCTTGCGTCCAGAACAGCGCAAGTTATTCACACTCCTATCGGATATTCTGCGGGCCAGCGGTGATCTGCGCGCGGATGCCAGCGAATTGCTGATTTCTGGCGCGCTTGGCAGTGAATTCGGTGAGATCGGCACACAGGCAACCCGCGAGTTTATCACCAAGCTCGTCAGCAAAAGCCCGATCGAGCAAGTCCTCGCGGCGACTGAACGCTGGTATGGATTCTTGCAAGAAACCGGACAGATCACCGATGAGACCGACGATAATATCTGGTATCATGAATTATATCCGGAGTTCGTGCAGACGGTGAATCACACGACGCAATCCCTGCGCCTGACCTTCGTCAATGCTCTGCTGAACACATGGTTGAAATCCACCCATGCGACTGTCGTTCGCGATGGAACGATGCTATTCCGGCGTGCGCTGGCGCTCAACGGTACGATCCTCGATCTGCCGACATCGCGGCATGGCGTGTTGATGCTGGATACCAGCGACCTCGGTGATAACACTTACAGTCGCTATCTCAATCTGTCATTTCGCACAGCACAATGGTTGGCGATGCTCGCACCGCTTCACATCTATCATCTGGGGCGGATTGACCCCGAACACCCCCTGCAAATCGGCAATTTGCGCGATGACAGCGCGGCAATCAACACGATCCACATCGAAGATTTACAGGTGAGCGGCATGAACCGCGCCCCCTTAATGCTCCCAGCACTTGAACCACTCGATCGCGAGATGACCGATGTCGATCAATGTCACTATGTACTCGCGCTGAATATTAACCCGATTATCGATTGGCACGACTTGCTCCATGCAGCAGTCGATCGCTACGAAGCGGCGCAACAAGCCCTGCGCGAATACAATCCCTTTGCTGATGATGCGGACGATACCCCCGACGACACGCCCGCTCAAACCGTGAATCCCTTTGCGACGCAGAATCCCTTCGCCGATGATGACCCAATCAACGAGGACGCGGATGCCCCACCCCCACCGACCGCCACCAGTCGCAATGGACGCGATCGCGCGGATGACAAGGGCTGGCGCTGGCATGGCAAGTTGATTGTCAATGATCCACAAGCCGAAGACCCCATACCGGCTATCCTGCCTGAAGGCGTGGTCGCTGTTTATCAGGCAGATGAACAGACCATCACCGATTATCAACAGGCGACGCGCCTCTTTGAGGATATTCGCGGGGAAATCGCCGGACGCATCATCTATAACTTGCATAATCTGAGTGTCGCGGATGCGCTGGACGATCTCGCGCGTTACTATCACGCGACGACTAAGGACACAACCGCGACTTTCGAGACGGTCGATGCACTGGCAACCCATCTTGAAACGTGGCTCGACGAACTCTCCGGCACGAGCGATCACCTGCGCGTCGATCATGATCCGGCGCTATTGCTCAACTGGTCAATCCTGCTGATGGCGCGTGTCGATCTGCCAGAGACATGCCAACTCATCCTTGAATGGTTCGATGATCCCGACGACGACAGCGTGCGGCGTGCGCTCGCCAAAGCTGCCACCCAACAACTCTTTCGTTACTTCGGCATCTCCAGTCTGGAGACCGACCCCGCTCAACACGGTGAATTATTGCAGTTGTTGCCGGCCTTGCTCAGCCTTGATCCGGCGTATCATGAGTTCAACTGGGTGCTTAACATCCTGCTCACGTGGTCGCGTGATAAAGCATGGTCAGATCGCCTGATTAGCAACCCGAACGGCGACGCGCCAGAACTCCTGACAGCGATCGGCAACCTGTACGATCAAAACGTGATCGAGAAGATCACCAACGAAGTCCTCTTCCGCGAAGCCTCGCTACGAACACAAGAAGTCTTCTTGCAGATGCGCGAGCGCGACCTGGAAACCGTCGATGATTTCATCAGCATCATCAACGGCATCATTCAAGAAATCAACGCGGCGATCCAACAGCGGCAACAACCGCGCCGTCGCCGCCGTCGGCGTGGCGAGCGCCCAACCCGCACCCAGCAAGAGCAAGAGACGCAACAACGCGTCCAACAGCTGAGCATCGACCAGAAACGGCGCTTGATGGAACTGCCCGGCTTGAATGACCAGAATCGGCAACGGATCGTCAATGAGTTGCGTCGCCTAGAGCGCCGCCTGCACACTGATCCGGCCTATGCCTATCATCATGCCGCCGAGATGATCAATCAAAAAGCCGTGCTAGATACGATGCGGTTACAACTATATAGCAAGAACACACAAATCCCGGAATTGCCCGATGATACGCATTACGGCATCATCTTCGTCGATGTGACCAGCAATAAAGAATCAGCCCGCGAGCAATCTACGACTTTCGTCGCGGACTTCTTAAACGCGATCGTCACGCATGAGGATGGCGCGCAGGTCGTGCCAATCGTGCATCGCATGGGACGGCATGATGTCGTTTATACCCATAAGCAAACCACGAACCGCAAGCGGCGCGTCAAGCTCAAGCCAGAGACCATCTGGCCCGAACAGTTACCGCGACGGTTCCATCCAGTGATCGGCCCGATTCTTGACCGGTATCCGCCGGAGAGCGTGCGCTTCGTGATCGTCATTACTGATACCGACGTTTATGATCTGGAAGATTGGGCGAAGATGGCAAGCGGTCAGTGGTTACCGCGCCTATTCTTATATCCGTTGAGTCCGCGCATTTCGGATTACGGAATTGAGAATATACTCAATGAAGATGTGCTAGAAGCCAATCGCAGTCGGATGACCACGAACAACAGCGAACGCACCTTAACCGAGTCGATCGCCAATCGCATTATGAGAAAAACACACAAAGCATAGGAGTGAAACATGGCTCGCATCATTTGTCCGTATTGTGGCACCAAGCAAGCATTACAAAAGGATGACCTATCCTGTAACAATCCTGAGTGTAGCCGTGAGATACCGAGCAAATACTTGCAGAACGTCCGTAAGGGTAAGCCGGTCTGGATGGTGACCGTCGGCTATCGGCAACATGGTAAAACGACTTATCTCGATAGTCTGGCGATCGTATTAGAGAATCTGGGTAAAATCTCACGCGGGACGTTCTCGACCTTCTTAGACGCGACGACATTCGAGAAGTTGAAGGACATCCGCGTCGAAGCCCAAAGCGGACAACTGCCGGATTCGACACAGGTCGTCAAGCCGGATCCTCTGCTCATCAGCTTGCCGCGCTTTCTGGGACGGGATAGCAACACGCTAGTGATCAACGATTTGCCCGGCGAAATTTTCGATAGTGCCGAAGTCGATGAGAAATACGTGACGGCAATCGTCCAAGCCGAGACGATCTGGTTTATCATCAGCCTTTCCGATATTCTCAGTGAGACTGAAGGACGCTCGGTCGCCGATCTGGTGCAAATCTACGTCGATAACATCGAGCGTCTGGGGGCTAAGACCAAAGGGCGGCGCGTCCTCGTGATCTACACCAAAGCGGATCGCGTCAACAACAAATTACCGAAGGACATCAAGTCTTATTTGGCAGATGATCCGTATCGCAACATCAAGCAGATGACGATGCAAGAAGCACGCGATAAAGCGTTTGAAGAGTTCGAATATATCGACAAGATGTATCGCATCTCGGAAGAACTGCACGAGTTCACCTTCAACGAAGTACCACAGGGCGCGTCGATGATCTCGATGATCGAATACTACGAGATGGAGTTGTCCTTCGCGATTGTGGCATCTGTACCCGGCGCTGATGGTAAAACGACCGGTGTTGATACACCGCGCTTCCGCGTGATTGATCCGCTGATCTGGTCGCTGACATCAGCCGGTTCCGATCAACGCGAGGCGACCTGTGCGCTGATTCTCGATAATGATGATGACATTCGCTCGGCATTTGCGGGGGACATCCCCGGCATGGCTTTCGACGCACTCGAAGCATCGAACCAGGCGACGAGTACCTACTTGCTCGGGCAAGCGCAGGTCGATACTGAACAACGCCCAGAGAAACCGCCGAAGAAATCGCGCGTCCGCACGCTGGGGCCGATTCTCGATCAGATGCCCAAAGGTAGTATCGCGGTGGCGATTGTCAACAAAGCACCGATCGACCTGTACGACTATATGTATAGCGATTGGCATGATCAACTGCTGATCATCTGCTTGCGCGAGATTGAAGTGCAGTGGTCGCATAAAGTCGTCTATGACCCGCAAGAGCATGACTTAGATGATTTAATTCGTGATTTTATCAACACAGTGCCGAAAAAATAACGAGAGGGGATAACGATGGAACTCGATTTACAATTGGACAAAACGGGCTTCCCGATGGTGTGGATGGATTCGATTAACGCCTATGTGCAATGGCTACCGGTGACCAAAATCCAGATGGAATACTTCCTCGCCGAGACGAACGACGCGATCTTCGATGAGACCTGGTATTACCAGCTCAATCAGTTGAATCAGCGCATCGCACCGACGCAGGTACAGAGCAACAATTACTGGCAGGTCTTCGCAACCGGCATTCTCCCGCGTGAGACGCAACGGTATGCGCTGTGGTGTGGGCGCGGCTACTCGCTGATCACCAGTGACGAGTGGCAACAGGTCTACGCTGAGGCTCGCGACATCGAAGCCGAGTCGGACTTTATCAAGCAAGTGACCGGCGTTAAAGACATCAAAGAACGCCCGCGCACCCTCTTACAACGCGTTCATCGGGCTTTACCCAATGATAACGGGGTGGATGGTCAGCGTACGCTGGCGGATCTGATGCTGTTGCGGATGGGCATCATGGAATTCGTCTTTGAAGACCACAATCGGAGTACTTTTGTCGGCTTAGGGTTGACCAACCCCGATTTCGTCGGCAGTTTTCGCCGTCCTGAAGAACCGCAAACACTCAAAAATCCCAGCGAAGGCAGTCGTATGCGTAATTACGGCTTCCGTCTGGTTTATCGGGGAGCATAAGCGATGGTCGATGTAACAGCCTATCAATTACTGTACAGCCGCGTTGAGGCATCGGCGTTTAAGGAAATACCCAACGCCGGTATCAAACGCAGTGGCTATCAGGTGGTGTTTCATTCACAAGCCATCGCCGATGATGTCGCTGTCATTGAAAAGCGCGTGCAGTGCTTCCAGCCCAAGGACGAGGCCGCGATTCGCTATCAGTTCTTCACCACCGAGAGCAGCAAAGTCGTCGTCACACAAAGCCTACGCATCACGGCTGATCCGGTCATTACCGACCAGAACGAGCGCCCCGGCGCGTTCATCGCGCATTGCCTCGTCTTCACCCAGAGCGAGTTCGCCAAGCTCAGCAACGATCCGTTCAAGTTGATCTTCGATGAATCGCGGCGCAAGAGTGATCCTGATCGTGACATTTTCATCGACGATCCGCACGACCTGCTCGACGTTGTGCGCCAGAACGAAGAGACGGTGAAGTTACGCGTCAGTCGGGGTGCGAGCAATCCCAGCCAGCTAGGACAAAACCGAAGCGAGTTCGCTAAGCTCGTGCGACTAGCGCGCAGTGGCTTGACCGACCAGACACTAGGCTTCATCGGTGACTCGGCAGATATCGAAGACACGCTCGAGAATCTGATCACACTCGTTGATCGACGCAATCGCCTATACGTTACCTTCGACACGCTGATTGATGGCTGTAACCCTGTGCCGGGGCAATACTTCGCGGTCGGCACGAGCCGCCGCATTCCCAATTCGCGCTTCGTTAACATCGATCTCAGCAACCCGACCATTAAGATCGAAAGCAAAGACCAAAAAAAAGAAACTGGCTACAGCAATTGGTTGAAGCACTCTTTGGCTCATGACCCCATCGAAACCACACTCACGCACGCGGCACAGGTACAACACATCAATGAAGCGTTTGAGAATGGGGTACTCATCGGGAGCGAAGAACTAGACCCTGTAGCGGTAGATGGGTTTTTACAACTCAATCGAGATTTAATCATGGAACGGTTCAAGGCGGCATTGGCAAATCATTTCAGTGCTTCGATTGTCGATGCCCTGCTCGAAGATCATGCACAAGGACGGCTAGAGTATCTGCGACATGCCGACATCATCGACGTTGCCGCGCAAGAGGGCTTCGCCGGCGATAACCAGAAACAGCTCGCGCTGGAGTTATACGCGTGGCTTCTGCGGCATCAGCCCGAATCAGTCAACGGTGGCGACTGGCAGGCGATGGGTAAAATCGCCGACACAACCAAACACCTACCGCTGATGGTGGCGGTCACACTCAACCAGATGCAGGGCATCACCCTCACAAAAGTGGTCAAGCTATTCGGGCAGAAAACCGATGCAGAAAAACGACGCGATCAGCTTGTCGCGCATCTGGTGCAGGCGGATAAGTTGCACACCGTCCTGCATAATCTCGCCCCCTTCGATTGGGGACAACCGCATTACTTCGTCACCGAGAAGAGCGCCCAACAGATTGTCGCCTATCTCGTACGCGCGGATGCCCCCCCTGTCAGCACTGATGAGCTTGCCGAGATAATCATCGCGCTTTTGCACGCATCCAGCGGCAAGCATCTCGGTCAGTTGAGCGATCGCCTGCGCGCGTTTGACGACAAAACACTCAAGCGCATCCAGAAACAGATGACCAAAGCACAGGGGCAAGTCGATAAGAGCTTCCAAAAACAAGTGAATGATTTAATCAAAAAACAATAAGGTGTGGAGGAGTATACAATCATGAATATCATCAAATCGATTTTCGGTGGCGGCCCTAAGATCGTCTGCCCCCGTTGCCTAGAACGAATCACTGTCAAAGGCGATAGCGTACAGACCTGCGCCAACTGTGGCTGGCGCATCCCAGTACAGTACGTGCGAACATTCGATGATGCACCGCCAATTTTCATTCAGGTCTTCGGCTGGACAAACCACGGTAAGACGCTCTTTTTAGATACTCTGCGCCTCGTCCTGATTGATATGCACGCGCTGTGGGATAACTTCCGCTATCAGTCCTTCACCCAGCTTGATATGGATAAAGAGCGCGAGTTACAAGCCGAACGGCGTAAAGGTGTGATGGCACCGGGTACACAACGCCTCGAACGTGATCAGAACGAAGTGTACATCATGAATTTGCGTGGCATGGAACGCTGGGGCAATCGCATGTTGGTGATTATGGATCATCCCGGTGAGTACTTTGAACGCTACGAAGTTCCCGTCAACGAGATTCCCTTCTTGATCAACACGCCGACGACTGTCATGCTGATTAGCCTGCCCGACGTGATCGACGATGAAACCAACTCCTCAGGCGAACGCATCGATCAACTTTTCCAGATTTATCTCGCGGCGCTGGAAAACGAAGGCGTGGACTGGCAAAAAGACCGCCGCAAGCTGGTGATCGTCTTTACCAAAGCCGATATTACACAGGGCTTGCCCTCTAACCTGCGTAATTATCTGATGGAAGATGCCATCTGGAGTACGATCGACTCGAACAAGCGCGCCAGCCCGCTCGATAATGTGCGCGTCGCTGAGTATCTGGAGCGCATGCAACGGGTGAGCGATGACATTCGCCACTGGATTCGCACCGATCGTAAGCATGTGCCGGGGGGCGCGAACTTCGTTAACTTGATCGACGATTATAACATCGACGCACGCTTCACGATGATGTCGGCTACCGGTGGTGAGATCGAACAGGGTGGCGTGAGCATCTCGCCCCGCCGCGTGCTCGATCCTTTCTTCTGGGCGCTGGAATTCCAGAGTCGTTAAGACCTTGTTCATCACGTGACGGACGACCTCAGAAAATTCTAGGTCGTCCGCATATCGCAGATGCTTATGGTAAGTACCCCCGTTTCGCGAGCCAATCCGCCCCCCATAATGTCCCGGTTGAGATCGTGCTTGCCAAACCACCGATTACGCTACCAATGGCTAACGCAACGAGATACAAGGGAATGTTAATATCTTCCGTGAAAATCCCGAGTAACCCAAAGACGAAAATAATACGAATGTAAAGCCAAATCGGTTTGACAATTTTATCACGGCGGGTCACGCCGTATGCCGCCGAGATTGTATAAAAACCAGCTGTGAATAGCGCACCAAGGCCGATGCCAATCGGCAAAATCACCGCGCTACCGCTATCCAACCCACTCGTTGACGGTTCAATCAAGAAGGCATAAGGTAAGCCAACCATCAACCCGATGATCGCGCTCGCCAACAATGCCCGCCAGGCACGCCCCCAGAATCCTTCGCTCTCACGATTACGCAAAGTAGGCTCGATCACGTTGTTGTTGATGAGGTACGAGATGATAATCGGCGGCGCAATTGCCAGAATTGCGACCACAAAGACCGATAAATCTTCACAGTTAAAGCAAGTTGCTTGCTGAGACTGAAACGTGAACACCAAATTGCTAAAGCTGAACAACATCGGCAACGCGAGTAGGACCGTGCGGTAGAGAACGCCACGCCGTTGCAGATTCTCCGGCGCGACCGTCATTTCCTCAGCCGCATTAGCCCGTTCAGCATCCGATATGCGAGAGTGTCGCGGGGCTTCTGGCAAGAAAAACTCTGGCAACCACCCGATACCGCTAATCGCCGTCAGTATCAAGATCGCTTGTACGAGTGGGAGGCGTGGCGGCAAGGAGAGAAAGAACGTAAACGAAATGATAAGGTATATGCCAACCACAACAACAGTCGTTGACCAGATGCGCCGGCGCGTGTTATCGACGAACTCGGCAATCAACACCACCACCAGCGCTAGCAAACCCGTGAAGAGAATCCCCGGTATATTACTGAGGGCACCGGTATTGTAACGCACAAAACTGCCCGGACTACTTATGAAAGCAATCGCTGAGATGTTGACCAGCGCAAAATAAAAAACACCCGTCCCGATGACAGTCGGCAAGCCCCAGCGTAGCAGACGATTCTTTTGATCGCGTAACATCTTGATACTCGTGAAGAATGCCAGCAACCCGCCAATCGTACCGACCCAGTACACGATAGCATACAAGGTGCTATTCGAACCGATTCCATCATCGATGAAGACCCATAGTGACGCGACCAATACAGCAATGGTCAAGACGACGAAACGGATGAGGAAGCGCATCGGTAAAGACCCGAGCTGATTCGCTGTTGTCGCCACCTGCTCTGCTGGCGTATCGGACGGAATGGCATTTACACGCGGCAAGTTGCGCGAGACCACCCCGTCAAATCGAATCGGCGTGCGCGTGATCGCGCGTACATCCGGCGGTGTGTTCGCAGGTACGATGGGCTTCGCCATCTCATGCTCACAAGGATAACCATCATCAAGACGATTGATACACGCCGCCTGTAAATTGCGCCAACAATTCGTATGATAAATCGCCTCACACTTTTGACACTGAACGAAAGAATTAGAGTCCGGATATCCATCATCGACATCAATCGTCCGAAAACAGTAGGGACACGGTTGCCGCCCGTGCAGGTCAACTACATTCTGTGTTACATCGTTCATGTTATCCCTTTCGGAGAAGTGAAGATATTATTTTGTTGAGCCCAGCGCATCAACGCAAAGCATCACGACCCGCGCGGATAACGCGACGTGACGAAAGACGGATAAAACGGCTGAGTTGCCCAGCAAACTCGATGCCATAGGTTTGTAATAAACTGGTGACGATTACATAAACAAACAGTAGATATGCCAGCGTCGCTATGAAAACCAAGAATGAAAACGTAAAACTGATACTCCCGAACAAGGCCCACAATGGCAGAGCAAGCATAGATGCCAGCAGTGCAACCACCACGCTCATCCCTAGAAGCCGAAGCGGTTGCCGTAACCAAGTAACCACCCGCTCGCGCGCGAATTGCTCCCAGATGAGATTTTGCCCACCATCGACCGCTGTTTTGATGAGGTCAACGCGATACAGCACCTTGATTTGCGAGATAGCTTGCAAAATATCGAAGATAAACCATAACGCCTGCGCGGGCATCATGAAGAATAGCCAAGCGATGAAGCCGCCGGTCGTCAGCGATAGCAAGACCCAATCGCGCAAGGATCGGTCAAATTCTTGCCAGATCCAATCCCAGCTGAAAAAGAGATGTGAGCCCGTCAACACCAGCAAAACCAATATACTGAGCGCAAACATCAGCTTGAAGCGATTGGAGACGATCATCAAGGCTTGTTGATCGTTGAGGTAAAAGGTCGATTGCGTCCAGATTGGCTGGGCTGGATGCACATGAAGCGTGACCGTCTGCTCTTGATTAGGATGCAGAGACATCTCATCCGACACCGCGCGATAATTGCCATAGTCGATATATACCCACAGGGGCGCACGCCGCCGCGATAAAAGCTGTTCTGTATTCGTATTATTGCGAATAAGAAGGGTCTTTTCGCCGGTGTCGGTGCGATGATCGAAAGAAATCGTCCCTGTAGAAATGCCCAGCGGTTGATCAGTGATCGCATTGACCGGCCCGCCTTGAAACAATACCGGCGTCCGATGAACTTCCGCTAAAGGATCGGGCGGGATGATCGTCAGTGCTTGTGCATCGCCTGCGCCTTTTGGCTTATGATGGCTCCAGCAATAGTCATGATAATGACGCTGATTATACTGCACGAACGTCCGCAGTTTAGGATTATCGTCATTCGGATCGAGCGTGCGAAAGCAGAAGCCGCACCCGAGGCGATTCAACAATTGGCGATCAGCTAGACGACGTTCGCCTGCTGGGACGAGTGCCCAATCATCGGTTGTGGTGATCTCGATTGTTTCAGCCTGCGGCGTAGCAGATGGACTATCGACATCCAGCTCGTAATATTCAGCTTCGATAACAGCATCCGCGTCTGTTTCCGGTGTATCGGTCGCTTCATCTGCTACATCTGTGCTAACAAGCGGTGCCGCATCATCCTCGACCGTCTCCGAGCTTATGCCAGCCACATCCGCGTCTGTTTCCGGTGTATCGGTTGCTTCGTCTGCTACATCTGTGCTAGCAAGCGGTGCCGCATCATCCTCGACCGTTTCCGAGCTTATGCCAGCCGCATCCGCTGGTGGTGGATTCGACTGGGGTTGTGCCATCACATACCGCACCGTCAATGACTCATCCAATACAATCTCATCATCTATCTGTAAGGCATATGGTAAAGTGACCGCCACATCATTCACCAACACATCATGCTCATCGTCATCGTCATCAGCCTCTAAATAGTGTTGTCCGGTATCATCGTCGTAGTGGATGTGATACGCCTGTGGCAATTCAACCGCGAGTGCTGTCGTCAACGCCACATGATCGGTATTTAGCACGATGATTTGTACCAATTCGCCGGATTGATAGATCGCCAACTGATTATGTATGTTGCTTTCCCCCGCCATGTAAGACCTCCATCCAACATCATAACGTTCAAAGAATAGATCAATTTAGCCTGCATTTGTGTTGTATCAAACCCACTTCACCCGACTGTTTTCTGGCAAAGTTGGTCTACTATAATAAGCTTTATAAGTATAACGGATACCACCTTCATCAGCCAACAAATTGCCCGCGAGATACCGCGCAATTGCATCGGTGCGCGGATCGGGCAGATTCATGTCGCATTGTGGTAGGCGCGTAGCACGTCATCCACTGCACCATCGGCGTGGATTTTGCCATGATGCAACCAGATCGCCCGCGTGCACAAGTCACGCAAGTTCTGTTCAGAATGTGAGACGACCAGTACAGTCCGATTCATCGCTAGCAAGTCCGTGAGGCGCTGATAAGACTTCTCGCGGAAGGCATGATCGCCCACGCTGAGTACTTCATCGAGTAAGACGATTTCTGGCAGGATGTGCATCGCAATGCTGAAGCCCAACCGCAAGCGCATGCCAGCCGAATAATGGCGAATTGGTTCATCAATGAACAAACCAATATCAGCAAACGCGATGATGTCATCGACCAGCGGTTCAACCGCCGGCGGATTGACGCCGTGAATCGCGGCGTTGAGGAAGATATTTTTGCGCCCGCTGAGATTATCGACAAAGCCTGCACCGATGCCGAGCAGAGGCACATACTGCCCGCGCACGATCACTTCGCCGCTTGTCGGTTGGATGATATTGGCAATCAGGCGCAATAAAGTCGTCTTGCCCATCCCATTCGCGCCGACAATCCCGACAGCCTCGCCCGATTGTACTGAAAAGCTCACATCATCCAGCGCGAGAAAGCGATCAGTTTTCGGCGACAAGCCACGCCGCAGGACATCCAGCAAGTGATGACGCAGACTCACCTGCTTCTGTTCCAGCGAGAAGTATTTCGTCACATGCTTGACTTCAATGATCGGTCGCGTATCGGTCATAAGTTATCTGCCAGATGATTCTCGTTCACCTTAAAGAAGAGATAGCCATACTGTAATAGCGTAATCATGAGCAAGCCCGACCACACCAGATGCATCGAGAACGGATGCTGATAAGCGATGATAATATCTCTGAATTGCATCAGCAGTTGTAATATCGGATTCAGTTCGATGATTGTCGTCGTCGGGTATGACATCCGCGCCGGAAAATAGAGTACCGTCAAATAGAAGAAGAGCGCCATGAACACACCAATCAACTGCTGTAGATCGCGCACCAATAAGCTGAGAACGCTCAAAAAGAAGGCGATGCCGAGACTGATCCCTGCTAAAATCATCAGCGGGATGATAGCTGTGATGTATATCGGATGCGGGACAATGCCAAATGCGAGATTAACCAGCAACATCGCACCGAATACGAAGCACCAATCGACCAGAACTTCACCGATCAGCAGGAATAAAATAACCTCACGCGGGAAGTACACGCGCGCGATGAGATTGCGATGCGTCACAAACGCAGTCGGCGATTGCCGTACAATCTTGTCGAAGATGCTATAGTACGTTAGCCCCGTCAGCAAGAACACGACAAACGGCGCACCGAAGCCCGGCAATGATCCGCGTAACAATTGCGAGAAAACGAAGGCGATCACCAGCGCCTCGCTGATCGGTAACAGCACAATCCACACGATGCCCAACCACATCTGACTATAGCGATCTTCAATGCGATAGCGTAACCACAGGCGCAATAACTGGCGCTTCGTCCAGATATTACAGCATAAGTGCCAGAGCGATGCCCGCACCCAATAACGCCGATACAGCGCCTGTGGGAGCAAGAACCAGACAACCGCCAGACAGCAAGCGATCACCACAAAGTAGATCATCTGCAAGCGCGATATATCCGGCAACAGCAGGACAACTAGCAACGCGCTGAGACCGGCGGATAAACAGAGGCGCACGAATAAATAGCGCGTAGAATCTTGCACGAGACGACGATACGCCAATCCTGCGTTCACGGCTAACACCGCGCCCAGTTCAATCACGGGGACGACTGGCACAATCGCGCGGTATGTATCGCCCAGTGGCGCGCCGATTGCCAGCGAAAGCCGCAACGACCCCGCCGCCCACCATGCCAGTAACAAACACGCCCACACTAGCATGAGTGGCAGTAGAGTCGTCATCAGCTTCTGTGGTGTGTCGCGTTCAGAGTAGTTTAGATCAGCTCGCAGGCGCAAATTATCATCACTCATAGCAATCGATCGGCAGAGCATTTACAGTCGGTGCAATCGTATCACAGACCACAGACGCAAGTTAGCCGAAAACCGCTTCAATCGGGTAAATTGGCTGATACAGACTCGCGTCGGAGAGCATGTTCGTCGTGTAAATCAGATGATCCCCGCGGCAGGATGAACGGAAGCAAACACGCGCCAATGAACAACAAAGCGCTGAGTAGGATCAACACAGGTGCAAAGCCCATGCGTGCAATCAACAAACCGCCCAGCACCGGCCCCACGACCTTGCCGAAGTTCTGCCACATGCCGATGAACCCCATACCCGCGCCGATATTCTGCTGGGGAATCTGGCGCGAGACGAGCGCGACCGTCGCCGGAAAAATCAGGGCTTGTGCGAGACCCGTCAAGACCGACGGTACGAAGAGTGCGAGACCCGTCGTATATGGCAACGCCACCAGACCGAGCGCGAGAATCACCATGCCAACGGCGATCATTGCGCGGTGTCCATGTCGATCGCCCATGCGACCGCCGATCGGCTTAGCAATGACGTGTACTCCCTCCTGCACCGAGAAGAATAAGCCCACCAGCGCGACGTTGATACCAGCATCCAGCGCGTAAACCGGCAAGAAGGCTTTTACCGTATACAGCGCGATGAACGTCATTGCTTCCAGAATACCAGAGAGCCAGATCGCAGGTGTACGCACGCTCTCGCGCACGGATAGCATCAGTTGGCTACCGAGTGTATCGCGCTTAAGCGGGGTATCGGCGTGCGTCTCCATGAGGGTCAGCGTCGGGATGATCGCCAGCGTGCTGATGAGACCGATAGCGGTGAAGACCGCGACCGGCTCGAAGGTGAGCAAAAGCCACCCCGCCAGCGCCGGCCCGATGATATAGCCGCCACTGCGCGCAATGCCGAACCATCCGAGACTCTCAGCGACGTGATCGGGCATGATCTCGGTGATATACGCCAAAGTCACTGGCCCATAGATGGCGGTGGCAGTGCCGTGAATGATACGAATCAACGCGAGTTGTTCCGGCGTTTGGATGAAGCGATAGACAAAAGGCATCCCGACGAAGAAGGCTGTGCTAATTAGCAACCATACCCGCCGCCCCCAGCGATCACTGAAGATGCCAAAGAGCGGTTTCGTCATCAAGCCGGTTAAGGTCGATACCGAGACGATGAAGCCGAGAAATGCCCCACTCGCCCCCAGCGTCGCGGCGAAGATAGGCAAGAGCGGTGTCTTGCCCATCTGATATGCTGACCGCACCACAAAATCTGAAAAAGTGATCTTCAGAAAGTCAGATGTCGGTTTCATTAGCCGATGATTGCAACATCGCTATCAGCGATTGCTTGATTGACAGCGGTCAGTTGCGTCGCGACCAGATGATCGATCTTGCTCGTCGCCTGGTTAACGTCTTCACACAGTTGTTCATACACCGCATACGCTTGGTCAGTCGGCTTATAATCGCCACACTCGACCACTGCTGGCAAACCTGCAATCTTCGGGAGCAGTTGCGCCCCCTGATTGAGCATCCCGCGCCAGCCCTCTTTCAAATTCGGGTGGATGAACTGCTTCTCGACCGCGAACAGGGCTTCGCGCAAGTCTTTTACCTGCTGGTGTAGCTCATGGGTCGCCTCTGATTTTTCCAGACGTGCCATCCACTGGTCGAGTTGGGCGCGCATCTCGCGTAGTTTGAGCGTATGCGTCACAGACGTATCGAACAGATCGCGGATTTGAATCATCAAGTCATGCTGCGCCTGAATATCGGCGGGATCAGGATCGTTGAAGCTATCCGACACAACCTCTAACGTCTCCGTCAGCGCATGACCGTTGACGTTCAGCGTGACTTTGTACGTGCCGAAGGGGACGAGCGCGCCGCGGACGTGCCCAGCTTGCGGGTCTGTATGGCTGATGCGCGTCGCTTCTTCCGTGCGTAAATCCCACACGAAGCGATTCCAGCCGGATTGTGCTGGTAGATAGACTGGCTTCGGTTGATCGGGGTTCTCTTCTTGTGCTTGGCGGTGCGCCTCGGTCATCATCGTGAAGCTACGCACCAATTGATCGTCGCTATCATAGATGCTCAGTGTGAGATCACCATCTGCGGGCTTATCTGCTAGCCAATATGTGATGATCGCGCCTTTGGTCGGGTTCTCGCCGGAGTCGAGGAAGATCAATTCCTGCTGATTCTCGTCCGTTTTCTGCTCAGTGTACGCGGCAACAATCCCCAGCGTCGGCATGTAGTTCTTACCCGGCGACCCGCCGAACACACCCTCGAAAATCTTGGGGACGATGCGTTCCGTCGGGCGCGGGGTCATCAGTTTAGCTGACTCAACGGTGATATCGTCTTCGTATTGTCGTAACAAGTTCAGATCGTCAATCATCCAGATTGATCGCCCATGCGTGCCAGCAATCAAGTGATTATCTTTGACGATCAGATCATAAATAGGACTCACAGGCAGGTTAAGTTGTAAGCTCTGCCAGCTTGCACCATCATCATACGAGATATACACACCGGTTTCTGTGCCGGCATAGAGCAAGCCCTCACGTTCAGTATCACAGCGGATCACCCGCGTGAAGTCGTTCTTGCGGATGCCATAATCAATCCGTTCCCACGTCGCGCCATAATCGCTCGTCTTGTACAGATACGGCGTGTAATCATCCTCTTTGTAGCGGGTTGCCGCCATGTAGCACGTCCCATCCGCGAAAGGCGATGGCTCTAGCATCGTGACCATCGTCCATTCTTTAAAATCATCCGGCGTGATGTCCGTCCACGTTTCGCCACCATCGCGAGTAATATGCACCAGTCCGTCATCACTACCAGCCCACAACACCCCTGCTTCGTGCAAGGATTCACACAGCGCATACACCGTCGCGTAGGTTTCTGCACCGACTGCATCGCGGTTGATCGGACGACCGGACGGTTTCAGCGTTTCGGGG
>DAOTTV010000200.1:0-19409 GCA_034437755.1 Anaerolineae bacterium
TTGTTGAATGGTACTGTAATTTGCACAAATTGCCTCGCTATCTCCTACGTCATGTAGAATGGGTTTTGTGCGATATACATGAAAAAATGGGTATTCATTCAACAAAGCCGATGCGGGACGCACAGAACTGATGACTTGGCTTACAAAGGGGCAAAGCCCCCCCGTGACCCGTGACCCGTTCCTCGTGCAACTCTTCTTCGCCGCACATCTCGATCATGAGACCATCCTTGAACACATCGCACACCAACGCGCAGTCCACGAAGCTAAACTACAGCAGTATCAGCAAATCGAGATACCACAACTCGGTGATCCTGAGCTTGACCGCACACGGCTTTTCTGGCGTTTGACGTTAGAGATGGGCATTGCTACCGAGCAAAATTATCTGGACTGGCTCGCGCAATGTGAAGCTATCGTCCGTGCGCTGGATGCCTCATCCGCCACAACATCAAGCCAAGAAAACTGAGGCATACAACCCGCAGAGATTTAAAACAGGCTTTACCATATGTTGATTTTGGCTTCTTATAATAACATAAATTCATTCGCTAGCATGGATTCTTAGTCTTGCATGGTTAGCCAAATTGCTATCGACATTCGTCCGGATTGGGACGAGCAGAATCAGTCTAATTTACAGTTCATCAACACAATGACCGGTATATTGGCGCTGGTACTGGTGATCTACACATCCACCCTGCCGCACCCCATCGATTCCGCGTATAACATCACGCCGTGGGTCGCGCTTTTCGTCTTCCAATTAGTGGCGTTTGCTCTGCCACGACAATGGCATATCGGAGCGGCATTACTGACCCTCGCTAGTTTTATTGTTGCGTTCGGCGCTCAGTATCTGTACATTGATCCTGACCCGATGCAACTGCTCTTATTCGTCATCCCAATCTTGCTCGCACCCGTCATCATGGATCACAAATATTTGCCGTATATCACACTGGTGGATGTGAGCATCATCATCTTGCTTTATCTACAGACCGATCCCGTTGCATGGCTCTCGCTAGATTTCATCATGCCAGTCGGCATGGCGCTACTGGCGGCGACAGTCGGCTATACACTCGATACAAAGACCAATAATCTGGTCAATTGGGCTGTCGATAGCCAGACAAAGAACTTCGTGCGTGCCGAGAGCTTTTATGCCCAGCGTGAGAAACTCAACGAAGCCTTACTCGAACTTAAGAAGACGAACGCCGAACTCGAACGGGTAAACGTCGCACTAGGTGAGGCGCGCCGCAAAGCCGAAGAAGCCAACAATGCGAAATCAGTCTTCTTATCCAATGTGAGTCATGAGTTACGCACGCCGCTGAACATGGTCATCGGCTACACGAGTTCGATGCTCAATATGCCGCAGATGTACGATCATCAACATCTGCCACCCATCTTCCGCGATGACATCCAGCTGATCAACAGCAGTGGGCAATATCTGCTGACCTTGATTAATGATTTGCTCGATCTCAGTAAGATCGAAGCCGGGCGGCTTGAACTGGCGATGACCGCGTTTGATATTGTTGAGGTGTTCAAGGGTGTGATTGCCACATCCCTGGGCTTGGTTAAAGATAAGCCACTACAGATTATCCCCGATTATCCCGATGACCTGCCGCTCATCTGGGGTGATCCGATTCGTGTACGGCAAATTCTACTCAATCTGATGTCGAACGGTGTCAAGTACACCGACAGCGGCAGTGTGACACTGCATGCCGATGTGCGCGAAACACGCTTGTACATCGCCGTGACGGATACCGGCGCGGGGATACCGGCAGACCTCGTTGAGACAATCTTCGAGCGTTTCGGGCAAGTCAAGCAAAATCCTGAGATTCAAGGGACGGGTTTGGGCCTAGACATCAGCCAACGACTCGCCGATCTACACGCGACACGTATCGACATCGATACAGAAATCGGGCGTGGGAGTACGTTCTCGTTCTTCCTGCAATTGGCAACATCGGAACAGATCGAAGCGACGACAACATCCCCCAATGTACGTGATACGGATAGTGTCGTTAAGATTTTCGATGGTGTTGAAGAGCTATGGGATACGCACAGCGTCTTGATTGTCGAGGATGAAGCTGAGACGCGCACAATGCTGTATCGCATCTTTGAAAGCAACAGCTTCGTGACCTTTGACACCAATGACGGAAGCAAAGTCGTCGAGATGGCGCTCGGTATCCTGCCTGAGTTGATCGTGCTGGATATCAATTTGCCAACGGTTGACGGGTGGCAGGTCTTACATGAGCTACGTCACCAACCGGAACTCGCCCATGTCGCCGTTCTCGTTTTGACGGCGCAGAACAATTTCGACCATCCCGAAGCTGCCTACGCCGATGTCTGCCTCAGCAAACCGATTAGCGCTGATGCTATTCTCGATCATGCCCGCCAAGTTTTGAAGACTAAGACAGCACAATAACGAATAGGAACAACGATGTCACATATTTTACTAGTCGAAGACAATCAAAATAACGCTGATATTGTCATCCGTCTGCTAGAATCCGAGGGCTACACGGTGAAGCATTATCTCAATGGGTTAGAAGGCATGCGCGCCGCCCGTACTGAACGCCCACAAATGATCCTCATGGATTTTAACTTGCCCGATATTGACGGGCGTAATGTTGTGCTGGTGCTGAAGAAACAACTCGGCGGAGCATCCGCACCCCCGATTATCGCAGTAACTGCGAAAAGTGGCGATATGGAAGAGCGTTATGCGCGCCGCATGGGCTGTGATGCCTTTGTCAGCAAGCCGATTGATCCGGAGGCTTTCCTCAAGCTCGTGAATCATTATCTCAAGCCCAGTGGTGATAACGACGAGACAACTGCCGAACAGCAAGTGTGAGGGCGCTACGGGCGTATAGGAGCGATTGGCACACGCTAGTAGCGCCTGATATACGTCAGTCCGCTAATGCAGGGTCGCCAATGTCGATGACTAAAAGCTGGTTCGCCTGTACATCATCGAGTGTGGCAAGGGCTTGCTTGCCATCAAATACGACCAGCCTAGAGATTTGCGTATGATGCCCTAAGCCAACATGAAACCGCGTGTCCTCTGATGCGAGATAGCTACTGCCTGCGTGCAATTCGCGCACGAGTACACGTCCATCTGGCAAGGTAACTTCGATAATTGTGCCGGGTGCAAAGCGCGAGAGTTCGACTTGTAGCCAATTCCCCGTGACGGCTTCGTTTGCCAGCAAAATTGCCGGCCCCCCGATGACGTTGATCGCGACATCTAAATCACCATCATTATCGTAGTCAGCGACTGCGCTCCCGCGTGCGAGTAATGTGCCGATGTCATCGAGGCGCACACGCTCTGTCCACTCGAAATATTCAGGACGCTCGCGCTCAACGAGGCGATTGCCGTACAAGCGCACGAGTTCAGGGTCAGTCTCGAAGTTCGTCACAGGTACACGCCCGTTGACCGTCATCAGGTCGATGTCGGTATCATGGTCGAAGTCCGCCCACGTTGTCCCCCACCCGGTCATATTATTACCGAGTCCGCGCATCCCAATGCGATAGGTGCTGTAGCGAAAGTTGATGAAGCCTTCTTCGTGTGTCTCATTGCGATAGAGCGCGTTGAGTTCGGCTTCCCAGTTAGTGACGAACAGATCGAATAAACCATCACCGTCATAATCTGCGCTGGTAACTCCCATGCCACTGCCCGCGTCGCCGACTTCAGCTGTGTCGGTTAAATCGAGAAATCGAAAGCCAATGCCGAGCGGATCATCAGCAAGCGCTTGGTTCTCATAGAGTCGGTTTGGTTGGCCGTCGTTGGCAACGTAGAGATCTATATCACCATCGCGATCAACATCGCTGAAAATCGCGCCGAGGGTGCGTTCTTCGCGCACTAAGCCAACTTCCGTCGTCACCTCGCGGAACTGCACGATGCCGTCTGCATCGACACCGAGATTGATGAACAAGCGATCAGGAATACCGTAATAATCCTGTGGGAATGCGCCGAAGGGGTTCGGGATTTTGTTATCGAGGTCGATATAGCCACCGATGAACAAATCATATAAGCCATCGCCATTCACATCAGCGACATTCGCGTTACTGTTCCATTCCACGCTAGCGATACCCGATGCGCGGGCTTGTTCTGCGAATGTACCATCGCCCTGATTGCGTAACAGTTTGTTAGCCCCGTCGGCAGTGACATAAATATCCATCCAGCCATCATCATCGAAATCAGCGGCAACACAGCCATTGCCGCGCAGTACAAGTTGTGTGTTGGCATCAACTGGCGTGAATTGCCCGTTTATGTTGCGATACAGTTGATTGTGCGGCAGTGCGTCACGTTCAGCGAGAGCATCATATTCATCTTCGGCGTGGCTGTTGACGAGATACAAATCGAGCCAACCGTCTTTGTCATAATCGAGCCAGCACAAGCCCGCGCCCATCATAGCAATTGGGTCGTCGTATAGATCAACTTGAAAAGCGCCATGCGCGAAGTCTAACCCGACTTGGTCGGTGACATCGCGGAAGTGCCATTCATCGCCCATGCGCGTATTATCTGCTGTTTCAACCTGTCGATTGCTGGTACGTTCGGTACGCTGTGGAACATGTGCGACATCAGCAAGCGTCGGTAACGGATCGAGCGGCAAGCCACTCGGCACGCGCTCCGGTAGTAGGTGCATCAAATCACGCGCGTTCGGGTCGGTCAGGCTGTTGAGGAATGCGACGAGATCGGCGACATCCTGCTCACTAAGTGGCAAGCCGTTCGCGAGTTGTGGCGCAACGGTCGCGGACTGTGCCTGTAAATCGAAGGGGCGCAGACTACTATAGAAGGCCTGCGGCAGATAAAGCGACGGATCGTAGGTACTCGCACCCTGCCAGATGTCGGCATGATGCCAGATGACATCTTCGAGCGTGGCATATGCCCCCGTATGAAAGTACGGCGCAGTGAGTTCGACATTACGAAGCGATGGCGTGCGGAACTGATAGCGATTGCGCCAATCAAAGGTCACGTTTGCCTGTCCCCAATCTTCGCGCCCGTTGATGCCATTACCCTTGCCAGGGCCAAGTTGTGGCACAAGCAGGTTATGAAACTCGAAATCGGTCAGCAAGTCGCCATTGTGGCACACTGAACAATTCACATCGGGGTTGAGTTCGCCATAGAACAACAACGCGCCTCGCTTTTGTTGTTCGGTCAGTGCATCGCGCTCACCTGCGATGTAATCATCCCAAGCTGATTCTGTCATGATTAACTGACGCTCGAAGGCGGCGAGCGCAGTCACAATCTGCACCGGAGTCACGTCCGTGTCGCCGAAGATCGCGCTGAAGCGTTGCTGATAGGCGGGGATGTCGGTCAACCGCTGTGCGAGAGCGCGCCGTATCTGTTGCGGTGCATCTTCGCCAAAGGTTGCACCGCTCATCTCTGCGCGTGAAATCACCGGAAACAGGGCTTGAATGGCGAGTGCATCGCTCAATTGCAGGTCGTTCACGGTGTTCTCGAGTGTCGTCACTTCTGCGCCCAGTGCATAGCTCTGCACGCGCCCATCCCAGAATTGTACGGGAAACAGAGCGCTGTTAATCAAGGTCGGGCTATTACGCGGCACAAATTGACCGATCGACGGATTCGGGACTTCTTGCCCGGCTTCGTCGCCGATATATTCTTCGCCTAAGACGATATGCGTCATGAAGTCGCGCTCAGTCCCTAGCCCGATGCCACCGGTGCCAATCGGCAAGACGCGCCCATCGCCCATCGCTAGTGCTGGATGATGACAGGTCGCGCAGGAGATATTACGGTCACCACTGAGGATCGGGTCGAAGAATAGATCGCGCCCTAGGCTGACGAGCGCGGCATCGTCCTCACGCAGTTCTTGCCCGACATAGGGCGTTAAATCTTGCTCAGCGATGACCTGTTGCAGAGCCGCATCACGATCGTCGATGGTGGTATAGCGTGGCGTAGCTAAATCCAGCACCGGTAGCGTGAAGCGCTCGTGCGATGCGGCTTCAGTGCCGAAGGTGATATGCAAGATTTCGCCATCGAAGATTTCGCTGATGTAGAGACTGCCATCGGGTAAGGTGACCGCTGAGACGGGAAAGTTCAAGTTCTCGACCACTGGTTCGAGCGTATTATCCGGCAAGAGGCGGCTCAAACGTCCTGAGTTCGGCAGATACCCATCACCGCCGAAGCAATCGCCATCCGGCGCAAAGCGCGCAAATTCCAGCACCCAGATCGTCCCATCATCAGCCTGCTCGACATCAATCGGCATGTTCAAGCCATCGACAACTATCCGCTGATTGCGCGACTCATCAATGGCGACCAGCTCACCACCGCCCAGCGGATACGGGCAACCACTCGTCAGCGTCACGTAATACTCATCGGCAATGCGCTCGATGCCGGTGGGGACGGAATCGATGGTTAAGTTGGGATTATCAGGATGCTCTAGCTCATCAAAGCGATGGATGAAGCGCGTGCGTCCGTTCGCCAGTGCTTTAGCAACTCCGTTTTGTGAGGCATCCGCGACTACCGGCACCCCGGCCTCATCGAATGTCATATCGAAGGGATTGGTCAGCGTCACGCGGTTAAATGCGAGCATCGTCCGCCCGAGATCATCCGGCATGAAGGGTGTATCTGGCACAGTCAATGGTGCGTCGGCGGGTAGCGGAAGTGTCCACAGATGACCCTGCGCGAAATTACCGATGTAGATTTGACTCATATCCGGTGCATAATTGACCAACGCCACTCCGGATAAATCGCCCGAATCGCGTGAACTGGGCAAGCCACTGACCAAGCGCCCCAGCGTTCCATCTGGTTGCCGAACGCTGACTCCGGCGCTGTTATCGCGGTTACCCGTGCCTTCTTCCGCAATCAAGAGCGTGCCATCGGGGAGCAGGGCTAAGCCGGCAGGATTACGCAACCCTTCAGCCAGTACGCTCATTTGTGGGGCAGCTGCCGGCGCGCTCTCCTCCTGTCCTATCACCAGACCTACGATACTCAGTAAGCCACATAGCGTGATGAGGACGATCATTTTTTGCATGGTGTTCTTTTCCCTTATGCTATTGCTCACATTTATCATTTGAATACAAAGAGGGGATTGTATGCACAATCCCCCCCCTTGATACAACTGGTTTTACCACTCGTTCAGCGCTTAGTCAGCGAAGAAAGAGTTGTAGTCTGCCAGTTCTTGGTTCGCGCGATCAGCGGCTTCGTTGAGCGCTTCTTGCGGGGTCAGCCCATCATCGAGAACACGGCTATAAGCATCGACGATTAACTGCCGGATAGCCGGGAAGGGGCCTGCTTGCCCACCGAGAACAGCGTAGTTCAGCTCGCCATTTTCGAGGACGGTGCGGGTATCCGCCAATTGTTCGATTGCTGTCAGGAAGTTGGGGTTATCGTTCCAGAAATCTGCCAGTTCGTCATTATCTGCCAACGCGGTACGCACCGGGAAGTAGCCGGTGTTGGTGTGCCATGTGACTTGCTGGGCTTCTTCTGACATGAACTTCATGAATTCCCACGCGGCGGCATTGGTTGCTTCGTCGCCGCTGTCGATCAACCATAGTGCCGCGCCACCGATGACCACGCCATTGCGGTCACTGCTATTGCTGTGCGGGATGTAGGTCGTATCGACTTCGAAGTCAGCGCCTTCTTGTAGGTTAACGGCACTAGCAGTGCTGTCGAAGATCATCGCCGCTTGACCAGCATGGAAGGTTGCGTCGGTGTCTGTCCAGGTGGCACCGAGGTTCGGCGCATAGCCATCTTCAAAGAGACCTGTGAGGAATTCAAAGACTTCCACACCCTGACCGTCGTTGAAGCGAACTTCGGTTGCGCGACGCGTACGGCCGTTATCATTGTTGAAGTACAGACCACCACTGTTCGCGAGAATCTGCTCGAAGTACCAGCCCACCTGACCGAAAGTGATGCAGAATTCAACATCAGTCTCAGCTTGGATCGTGTCGCAGACCTCCAGCAACTCGCTGAAGCTCAAGCTAGCATTTTCCGGCAGTTCCACACCGGCTTCTTCGATGATCTCGGCGTTGTAGTAGAGGATCGGTGTACTGCTGTTGAACGCCATCGCGACCATGCCATCTTGGGTGCTGTAGTAATCGCGCACAGCCGGCACGAAAACTTCTTCGTCGAAGCCGTCAGCGTCCATCAGATCGCTTGCGGCGACCAGACGACCGGTATCGATCATAGTTTGTGACGCGAGATCGAAGTTCTGGATCACGTTCGGCTCGGTGCCGGTTTCAAACGCGGCGAGCAGAGCATTGTAAGTATCATCGTATGACCCCTGGAAAGTCGCGGTAACGACAATTTCGTCCTGGCTCTCGTTGAAGCGATTCACCAGTTCGTCCACAGTTTCGCCAAGATTACCGCCCATGGCATGCCAGAATTCGAGTTCGATCACGTCGTCATCCTGCGCGGCGACGCTCCCAATCATGACTGTCATCAGTACAGCCATCATCATGAGTGATGCTTTCTTTAACATAAAACCTCCTAAAATGTGTATAAGGGTGATGTACAATACATCAAACTTGCTTATACGGGATTGTCCCGTGTAAAGCCAAACGCAATTACAAAAAACGGATGCCCGATTATGGGATCATCCGTACCCGTTAGTTAACCTTTTAAGCCCGTCATAGCGATACCACGCACCAACTGCCGTTGCGCGATCAAGAAAATGATCAAGGTCGGCAAGAGGGCGATCACTGCCGTTGCCATGATGCCACCCCAATCCGCCCCTCGCTCTTGATCGAACAAGAAGAAGCGGATACCGATCTGGATTGTACGCATATTCTGCTCGTTGGTGATCACCAGCGGCCACAAGTACTGACTCCATGCCCCTAAAAACGAGAAGATGCCAAACGCGCTGATTGCCCCACGGCTGAGCGGTACTACCACCCGCCATAGATACAACCAGTTATTCGCACCATCGATCAGCGCGGCATCATGTAGTTCCTTGGGCAAAGCCATGAAGAACTGCCGCAACAGGAACACACCGAACGCACTTGCAAGAAAGGGGATGGTCAAGCCAGCGTAGGTGTTCGCTAAACCCCAGCGACTGACAAGAATGAAGTTGGGGACGAAGGTCAGCTGGAACGGCACCATCAAACTGCCTAAAATCAGAAAGAACAGCGTATCACGACCGGGCCATTCCAAAATCGAAAAGGCATACGCCGCTAGAATGCTGAAAAATAGCTGAAACGCGACAATCACACCCGTTTGCACGACGCTGTTCATCAAATAGCGGGCGAAAGGCTGTGCCGTCCACGCCGTGACGTAATTCTCAAATGTCCATTGATCAGGGAAAAGTGTCGGCGGATAGTTTGTGATGTCCGTTGGCACTTTAAAGCTCGTCAAGATCGCTAGAATAATAGGAAAGGCGACGATGAACCCGACCATAAACAGGAATATCTGCACGATGATTTCTGTCCGAATATCAACAGGAGTCTCTTTTTCATCTGGTTGAATGGTGATTTTGGTCTTATCTTTGGTATCGATCATTGATAATGCACCCTTCGATTGGCAAACCAGAATTGGACGATCGACAGAATGATGATGATCACCAGCAAGATAAATGATTGAGCTGATGCAATCCCGCGCTGAGGCGTACCGCGAAAGCCGAATTCATAGATTGAATAGAGCATTGTCGCCGTGTTGTAGTTGCCTTCTGTCAGCACGTCGATTTCGCCGAAGACTTGCAAGCTGTTGATAGTATTGATGATGAACAGAAAAAATAGCGTCGGTGACATCAGCGGGATCGTAATGTGTCGAATGCGATGCCAGAAGTTCGCGCCATCGACCTTCGCCGCTTCATAGTAAGTCGTGTCGATGTTCTGCAAACCAGCGAGCGCGATAATCACATTGAAGCCCAATTGCCGCCAGACGACCGCAATAATCACCGCCATGAGTGACCAATCGCCAGATGAAAGCCAATTCGGGCCTTCGATGCCGATGATACTCAGCATATAGTTGAAATACCCGACGACCGGATTATAAATCCAACGGAAAAGCACGCCCGTCACAGCACTACTGATGACAATTGGCACAAAGATCAATAAGCGATGCAACCATGACAAACGTCGAAGCGGCAATGCTAGCGCGATCGCCAATGCCACCGAGAGCAAAATCCCCGGCACGACTGTCCCTAACGTAAACCACAGCGAAATCCAGATCGTCTCCAGATGAACGGGGTCTGTCAGCAGGCGTTCGTAGTTTTCAAAACCGATGAAAATGGTTTGACTACCGAATGGCGCGGCACGCAGTAGGCTCAACTGAAAAGATGAGATAATCGGGTAGAATACGAAGATTGTCAGCACGATTAGTGTCGGGGCGATATATAGATAGCCCTCTAATGTTGAAAAGACACGCCGACGACTCCAGTTGCTGAACAGGGGTTGTCGCTTCGTCTTTTGCTTTTGTTGAGACACCTGCGACGCGGTATCGACCATGGGCACGCTTTCTTACTGACGGCGAACATATAAGCAATCTATATTATGCGCCCCAAGAATATCAGCGGATTAAGACGATATTGCTATTCTTTTAAGTGATCGTTGTCATTTATCGCACATTCCGCACCTCAAAGTTGCAAGTTATATCGTTATGGAGAAAGCAAAATAAAGTCAGTTGATGTAAAATAGGGATATGGCAAAAAGACAGTTTCACCTCACCCCAGAACAAGTAAAGGAACTGGGCGCTTTGGGATTTCGCGTGGTAATTTTGCAAATTTACGATTCTGACATGAAAAAGCACAGAAAAAGGGCGAAATACAGCTTAGATAGAGCGATTCCATCACAGAATATATGTTCACCACGCAAAGTCCTGAAGAACCAGCGTATTTTTCTAAACCTTGAAGGATTTCGCTTGTTTGCCTGACGAAACACATTACATTTTCGGCTTACCACGCGAAATCCTAAAGCGCCGAAATTTTTCGCCGCATCCCGTGCAGATCGCTTACTCCATGTGCGTTACTCCTTATTTAGCCAAATCGCTTCAGCATTTGGCGATGAAACCAGCGAATTATGCACACAGCACAATTACTTGCGCGTGCGCGGGTCGAGGATGTCACGAAGCCCATCACCGATGAAGTTGAAAGCCATGACGAGAATAGCAATCGCTAGACCGGGAAACAGCCACATCCACCATTGATCGAAGAAGTCGATGCCGATAGATACCATACGCCCCCATTCAGGCGATGCAGGCTCAGGCCCAAGCCCTAAAAAGCTCAAACCGGCAAACAATAAAATAGCATTCCCAATATCAAGCGAGGCAAACACGATCGCCGGTGCGATCGTATTGGGCAACAGCGTACGCACAAGAATATGATAATCACGCGCACCGAGGCTACGGGCGGCTTCGACATAATCTTGATTTTTCGCCTCAAGGATCAACCCACGGGTGAGACGCGCATAAGCCGGCCAGCGCACGATGATGAGCGCCAATACAGCATTCCAAATATCAGGACCTAAAGCGGCAGTCACAGCCATGGCTAAAATAATGGTCGGGAAGGACATGAATAGCTCAGTCACGCGCATCATGATTTCATCCCACCAACCGCCAAAATACCCAGCCAGCGCGCCAATAATTGTCCCAATGAGGCTATCAATCAGCACAACAACTAACGCGGCAGGCAAGGTAATGCGTCCCCCATAAAGCACACGACTGAATATGTCGCGTCCGAGTTCGTCCGATCCCATTAAGTAAGTGCTATTGGGTGCTTGTAGGCGGTCAACAACGGCTTGTTGAAACGGGTCTTTGGGCGCAATTACCGGTGCAAACAGCGCGAGTAAGACCCATACAATCACGATAATCAACCCGAAGATCACAATCGGGCTTTCGCGTAACTGGGTTAGAAGCACTTGCATCCGGTTACGATCGGACATCGTGTCAAGATTGTCGCTGGGAAGTTGCTTAATAGATGAAGACATCATCTCACCCGTATTCGAGGGTCGAGGAAGTAATACAAAATATCGACCACAAAATTAACGATAACATAAATGAACGCAATCAACATGCTCACCCCCATGATGGCGGGGAAATCCTGTGACGTAGAGGCACGGAAGACATACCGCCCCAAACCGGGCCAAGCAAAAATGGACTCCGTTAGTACAGCACCAGCGAGCAGATTACCATACAGTAGCCCGATGATTGTTACAACGGGAATGAGCGCGTTGGATAACCCATGACGGAGAATCACAGTAAAATCTCGTAATCCTTTGGCGCGGGCTGTACGAATATAATCTGACCCCAACACTTCTAACAGGCTAGAGCGCGTGATGCGCGCGATGATGCCGGACACATAACTGCCGAGGACGATACTCGGTAGCACGAGATGCGATACAGCATCGAAGAAGGTCTCCCACTGCCCTGCTAAGAGGCTATCAATGGTAAACCACCCTGTGACATTCGGTGGGTCTCTCACGAGGAAGCCTAAGCGACCCGGGCCTGCTGTCCAACCGAGTTGGGCATGGAACACCGTCAGCGCAACCAAGGCGAGCAAAAATACCGGAAAGCTCACCCCGATGAGTGCGAGGACGCGCACGATGTAATCCAAGATGGAATCGCGCCATACTGCCGACACCACGCCAAAGCTGATGCCCATCGCCAAGCCGATTAGAATCGAGAATGTGGCTAGCTCCATCGTTGCCGGCAAAAATTGCTGAATGTCTTCGAGGACGGGATTCTTAGTTTTGATCGACACACCTAAATCACCCTGCAAGAGATTACCTAGATATGTGAAGTACTGCTCAATTGGTGATTTATCCAAGCCCCATCGCTCGCGAAAGGCTTGTACAAGTTCCGGATCATTGAGGGCATTTTGTGGTAAGTTAGTCGTCGTCGGGTCAGCTGGGATCGCATTCGCAATCAAGAATGCAACAATCGTAATCCCCAACAGCAAGGGAATAGCGATAATGATCCGCCGTAAAATGTAATTTTGTAAGCTCATAAGTGTAGCTTCCACAATTTCAAGTCGGGCGCACCCGCATATGCGTCCAGTTCATGCCGGGGGATGCTAGCTAAGCCCAGCATCCCCACACAGTCAGTGATTTGGTTATTGCGACCGGCTCAAAAGCGCGATGTCCAGTGTCCACGCCGGATGCCAGACATAGCCTTCGATATTCGTGAGGTACGCCGTCTGGATTGTCGGCACGCTGAAGGGCGCGTATGCACCGGATTCTTGTGCGTAATCTTGCAACTGGGCGAAGATTTCTAAGCGTACATCTGTATTGGATTCAATCCGCGCTTGTGCGATCAAGTCGAGGATTTCTTCAGGTGCATCTGACCAATTCGTGCGCTCTTCGGCAACTTTGCCGCCGGGCAAGAATGACAAGAAGTCGATCGGATCAAGAATATCAGGGCCCCAGAACCAGTACGCAAAGCCCTGTTCACCATTGCGATATTCCTCAAGCGAGACCTGAACTTCACCGGGGCGCAAGTTCACCGTGATGCCAATTTCGGCAAGATCAGCTTGAATCTTCTGGGCATTTGTGCCGAGGTTGATGCCCCCGAATGTGAAATCGGGATAACTAAGTTCAATTTCAAAGCCATCGGGATACCCAGCATCTGCCAGTAGTTGGCGCGCCGTTTCCAGATCACGTTCGACGGCTTGCTCTTGCCCATATGCGCCTTGCAAGCCCACCCACATGTTACTACCGGGGGTTGTGCTACCGGGCCACAATTGGCGATACCCTTCATAATCCAACGCGAGGCGGATGGCGCGTGCAACATCCGGATCTGCAACCGGGCCGCCGATTTCGGGATCACGATTCATGAGCAGGAAGTGTGTCCAGCGATCGAGACCTTGATAAATTTCAATGCTGTCGTTGTCGCGCATCGAGGTTAGTTGATCGGGCGTTAAATCGGTTGCAAGGTCAATATCGCCGGATTCCAGCGCAACTTTTTGAGTAGCGGCTTCCGGAATATTGACGATAATCACACGATCGAAGAAGGGAGCGTCGCCCCAGTAATTCGGGTTACGGGTCAGGACGGTTTCTTCTTGTGCTGTCCAGCTCTCAAGGAGGTAAGGCCCCGTGCCAGCAGAATTTTGGTCGAAGAATTCACGGGCGGTATCGGTCTCACCCGCGTCGTCGGCATTCGTACCACCCGCCGCCATCACTTCACTATCATTCGCAATCGAAAAGGCGGTGTTGACCATCTCAGCTAAGAACGACGGGCTGGGTTCTGCCAATGTCATCTGGACGGTCGCTTCATCGACGGCGGTGACAGATGTGATGTTGTTAGCTAAAAATGACGGGTTACTTTGCACATTTTGTAAACGTGTGAAGGAGAACACGACATCATCAGCGGTCAACAGGTCGCCATTGGCAAAAGTAACATCATCACGTAAGTTGAACGTCCACGTAAGACCATCCTCAGAGACTGACCAGTCCGTCGCCAAGTTAGGCTCGATAGAACTGGCATCTCCCGCTGGGAAGGTCACGAGCGTATCATATGTCGCCCGATGCACGATCCCACTCGTCGGGTTAAACGCATGTGCCAGATCATAAGACTCGGTGATTTCGGCATGGCCGATGACTAGCACTTCTTCATCTTGTGCTTGTAAGCCGATGCTGATACTTATCAATGTGGTGATCATAACCACGATCAAAAAGCGGTTTTTAAGCATAATAACTACCTTTCTGTTGCCACTAAATGCGATATATTTCTTTAGTTAAAACTTAAGATAGGATTTTAATCTAAATAACGAACTGTTGCAAATAATTGGTCTGATCCAATGACTGGCAAGTTACGCACATTACGCTATAGTTATTATAATTTTTAAGCAAAAATCATGTTATTTGAGAAAAAATATGACTAATCCAACTCGTTTAAACGCTTTTCAAAAATTGTTAGCAGGCAAGGCAGATGTTGCCTTCTTCCCGATTTCAGCGGATTTGCAATATCTCACAGGAGTCCCACGCGACATCCCAAATTATGGCGCTGTCATGCACCCCGGCGCATGGCTAGAAGGCGCATGGCTAACCCCACATCATGCACCCGTCCTTGCCCTACCGCGCATGTCGGCAGAATTTGGCGGATTGAGTCAGGTCGAAGGCATTGACCTGAAAGTTTTGGGCGATTGGGATAGCCCCGCTAGTATGGTCAGGGATATCTTGTCGACGTTTGACTTACCCGACCATCCTACAATCGCTATCAGTGATAAAACCGAAGGCGAGACGATTGCCGGCTTGCATGAATTACTGCCCGGCGCACGCTTTATTTCGGCGACAGACCTCTTGCGCTCATTGCGTGTGATTAAATCACAGGATGAAATCGACACGATGCGCGCGGCTGGTCAAATCACCGAAGCAACGTTTTCAGCCGTCCTTGCACAACTCAAGCATGGCATGACTGAACTAGAAGTCATCGCTGAGGTGGATTATCAACTCAAAAAACACGGATCATTGGGGCCGTCATTCACAACATCGCTCTACAATTCAGGCCCTAATCATCCCTTGCTGTTCGGTCAACGTCAGGCGACGTGGAAACGTGTGCTGACACCACCGGTCTCGATTTTGTTCGACTTTGGCGCAATCTACGAAGGATTCTGCTATGACTTCGGGCGTACAGTCTTCTTTGGTGAACCGGACGAGGAATATGAGCGTATTTATCAACTGGTGATGCAATCGCAACAGGCAGGTATTGCGGCGATGAAAGCCAGTCAGGTGACTGCGGCAGACGTCGATGCCGCCGCCCGCAAAGTGATTGAAGAGGCTGGCTATGGCGAGGAGTTCCGTCATCGCTTGGGGCATGGTATCGGCATGGACGTCCATGAACCACCATTTTTGACCAAAACTGATGACACGATCTTGGAAGAAGGCATGTTATTCACCGTTGAACCCAGCATCACGCAATTCAATACCTTCTCGGCGCGGGTCGAGGATGTTGTCGTTGTGCGCCCTGACGGTGGCGAGCCACTGACGAGCGGTTATCGCGAGATGCATGTGATTGATTGAAGGGACTACGAGCGACTCGTCAGCGGGTGTTTTCTTTGACCCACGTTCTAAAACATAGCAACCAGAAAAGGTATTTATTTTGAACAAACGCCAAAACATATCTACAGGCACGAAATGGGAAGCCATTGCTGGGTATTCGCGTGCGGTACAGGTGGGCAATCATATTCATGTCTCTGGCACAACAGCAACCGATGAGAACGGGCATGTCGTCGGCGTTGATGATCCCTATGAGCAAACGGTTTTCATCATCCACAAGATCGAACGCGCTTTACACGAACTCGGCGCAACCCTAGAACAGGTCGTCCGCACACGGATTTATATTGTAAACAAAGATCAATGGGAACCTATCGCTAACGCCCATGGTGAAATCTTCGGGGACATCCGACCAGCTAACACCTTGATCGTGATCGCGGGTTTAGTTGGCGATGATTATCTGGTTGAAATAGAAGCTGATGCCATCATCGAGACTGACTCATGAAATTCAGTATCCGCTTAAACAATGATCTACCGGTCGCTCAATATATTGAACTGGCGCAACTTGCTGAACAATACGAGTTCGACCAATTTTGGGTCAGTCATGACTTATTCTTGCGTAGTTGTATTGTGATCCTCAGCGCTATTGCAACGGCAACCAAGCGCATCGAAATCGGCAGTTGTATCCTCAATCCCTACACGATCAACCCAGCAGAAATCGCAATGCTGGCGACAACTCTCGATGAATTGTCGCGGGGACGGTTCAATCTTGGTTTATCATCTGGCGCGGGCGATTTTCTGGAATGGGTCGGCATTGAACAGAAAAAGCCGCGCACCGACTTACTCGAAGTGGTGGACGTGCTACGCCGCTTATTCGCCGGCGAACAAGTGACAATCGACGGGCAATTTGTCCAATGGACGGATAAAGCCTACTTACGCTTCCAACCCTTACGCCAGATACCGATTTACATTGGTGCTATGAGTCCGAAAATGTTGCAAGCCATCGGGTCTCATGCGGATGGCGGATTGCCGTTGCTGTTTCCACCGGAACATTATGCCAATGTTGCGCCACTTGTCGCCCAAGGCGCAGAGACCGCACAACGACAGATGGCTGATATTGATCTTGCCGCCTGCATCTGGTGTTCGTTCGATAATGATCGCGAAATCGCTAAAACGCCGTTGAAAGAAAAAATCGCCTATTATGGTCATGCAATGAGTCCGATGATTTTGCAACAACTGGGCTTGACTTTAGCCGATTTTGACGAGATTGAACACGTCATGCAAACCGAACGTGATGTACAGAAAGCAATCAGCCTCGTGACCGATGAGATGCTCAAGATCGGTGTCACCGGTACGCCGCAAGACATCCTGCCCCGCCTGGAAGCACTGGTACAAATGGGGGTCAATCATCTCAGCTTCGGGCCGCCGCTGGGCGTGAATATCGCGGATGCCATTCGTCTGATTGGCGAAGAAATCATCCCACATTTTAGACGCTAATAATATGTAAGGCTGATACCATGACACAAGATTTTGAGATTTACGACTTACGCGTTACGGTTGATAAAATCGAAGGGCGATCTGTCTGCGGGCTACAAGTTGGTGATTACTTTGATCTCGTCGAAAGTAGCAAACTCCGCATCCCGGCGGGCCAGCATTTTTGCGTTTATGCGCTCAGTGCCGTGTTACCGTTGCTCGCTGCTAAACAACGAAACCTCGCCACGAATGATTGGCTCGCGCGTGACTCGTTAGTCGCCTGCCCTGACCCGGAGGAACGCTTGATTATGCGGATTGAGCGCATTAACAAGCGAACAATGGATAGTGATGAATTGACATGACACAAGAAATCAGTATTGCCTTCCAGACCGATAAATCAGCCCGTGAGTACATTGCACTCGCCCAGCTTGTCGATCAATATGACTTTGATGCCGTCACCGTTTACTATGATGCGCCGTTCCATCCAAGTTACGCGCCGCTGATGCTGATGGCACCGCACATCACACGCGCACGCCTTGGTGCGGCGGCGATCTCGCCTTCGCGCATGCACCCGCTCGATATTGCCGCCAACGCGGCCTTACTCGCAGACCTCGCACAGGGCGGCACATACATCGGGATTGCGCGGGGTGCATGGCTGGCCAGCCACGGCATCACCGAACTGAAACCGGCGATTACCGCCATCCGCGAATCTGTCGATGTCGTGCGCTATTTTTTAGAGGGTCGCAACGATGGTTATCAAGGCCGAGTATTCCAGATTGCGGATCATGTGCGTGCGCCTTATCCGCTACCCGATCAGACTATCCCGATCTTGATTGGCACATGGGGCAAGAAGCTATCGGCAGTCGCGGGCGAAGTGGCGGATGAGGTCAAAATTGGTGGATCAGCAAATCCGGATGTTGTGCCAGTTATACGCGATTATATCCGTGTTGGAGAAGATAAAGCCGGACGCGATGCCGGGTCGGTGAATATTGTCATCGGCGCTGTGTGCGTCATTGATGATGATCGCGAACAAGCTCGCGCCCTTGCACGCCGCGAAGTAGCGCTGTATCTCCCCGTTGTTGCCGAACTCGACCCGACGGTGACACTTGATCCGGACTTTGTATCGCGCCTGAAAGCATTAGCCGCGCGTCATGAATATGATGCGGCAGGACAACTAATCTCTGATGAGTTATTAGACCGCTTCGCATTCTCAGGCAATGTCAAGGATATGATTCATCACTGCGAAGCCCTGTTTGACGCTGGCGCTAATCGCATTGAGTTTGGCACACCGCACGGCATCGAAGCCAAACGCGGCATCCAACTCTTAGGCGAACAAGTTATTCCTGCACTTAAAGCTCACTAATGGGACAAGCTATGTCAAATTCACAAGATACATTGCAAGCGATCAAAGCGAGTTTTACAAAATGGACACAAGCCCTCAATCGTGCAGATGCGGACGGGTATCTCGATGCTTACTGGAAGTCTGACCAAACGCGCTGGGTATCTGGTGGCAAAGTGGTGGTTGGCTTCGATAACATCAAAGCTGAATTCTATCGCCGATTTATGTCCAGTCAGGATTTAGGCACAACCGAGATAGGCGATTTGCAAGCTGATATTCTAACCGATGATACCGCGCTGGTTTTCGGGCATTACAAGCAAATTTCAAGCGATGATGTCATCACGACCGGCGTTTTCACTGTCCACCTGCGAAAAATCAACGGCAGTTGGCAGATCGTCTCCGATCATGCGACTCAACTTAATCGTTGATCGAGCAAGCGTGGACGGTTTTTTATGCCACAATGCTGAAGCATAGAACCACAGAATAACGTGGTCTCGCAAAAAAGAGGGATGTCTTTCAAACTGGTATAGCCACATGATAGCGTGGACGGTATTTCAGCCCTCACCCTAGATTTCTCTCTTTCAAGGCGATACGTTACCCACATCTTTTTCGAGGGGACGTCCATCACCAAAAACTAAAGTCTCTGGCTAGCAAGATCGTAAGCCCACTAAAGGGGCTGAAAAACCTATCCGGCGGGGTCAAAGCCACTTTAGATGGCTTCTCCGTCGCACCACTTAGCCGC
>DAOTTV010000201.1:0-5079 GCA_034437755.1 Anaerolineae bacterium
TTGTTGAATGGTACTGTAATTTGCACAAATTGCCTCGCTATCTCCTACGTCATGTAGAATGGGTTTTGTGCGATATACATGAAAAAATGGGTATTCATTCAACAAAGCCGACAGGCTATAAGGCGCATCGGGCTGTGTTGGATCGCTCGTGAGCGTCACGCCACATAAGGCCGCCAAATCCTCGATGAGATAGCGATAGGCGCTATCGCCGTCGATATCGGTGTGCAGGCATGCGCTATGATAGCATCCGATCGCCTGCATCGGGTTGCTGAGAAAATCTGATAACTGGGGTGGAGCGCTGTTTAAGGGCACCGACCACGCACTGCCAGCATAGCTGATCGGCGCTGTTAATCCGAGTAGGGCGGCAAGGCGATCGAGCGGGTGCTGGTGGAGCGTGTTGAGTAGGTGACTGTGCCGCTTTCTCTATGTTTTGACGAGCAGTTATGATCGTCAGCAGGACTGACACATAAAGCAATCTTCCGTATGCGGCTAGTCTAAAATGCCGATTTAGGGCATACTTAGCAATGTACTGCTTCAATCCATGATCAAATTATTGCCTACAAGTTGTTTGTAGCGTGTAGGCCGCTATTAATCCGAGTGAAAGAGAAGGGCATGATCAATCTTAATCATCGTACAATACTGAGTTTGTTACTTTTTGTGACATTATTTGCCGGGTCTGTGACAGCACAAGACATCGTCAAAGAAGAGACCAAAGAACGCGAGTATACCGGACAATGGATCCTACAACTCGATCCGGCGATCGATCAGCAAGCGACGCTGAGCCAACTGGGTTACGCGGTCGTCCGCAATACGGCGTTGCCGAAATTCGTCATCATCGATATTCCAGATACGACGCTAGCACCGCAAGCGCAGATCACATCACAAGCCGAGCAATTAGCGGCTCAGCCCGGCGTTATCACGGCAGAGCCGGTCTTCATCATGGAGATTGAACTGACGAACACGCCGACTGATCCATTTTATCCCAATCAATGGCACTTGAACAACACCGGTCAATCAGGCGGCACTGCGGGCGAAGATGCGAACGTTCTCGGCGCGTGGAATCTACCGATCAGTTGGCCCACATCGGGGTATAGCGGGGTAGGTGTCACGATCGGTATCGCGGATGATGGTTTGCAATATACGCATCCTGATTTAGATAACTACGATGCCACGCGCAGTTATAACTATAATAACAATACGCCTGATCCAGCACCGCTCAGCAGTGGTGACTCACACGGGACGAGTGTCGCGGGGGTTGCCGGAGCTGATGATGATAGCAAATGTGGCGTGGGTGCCGCCTTTGACGCGACCCTCGCCGGTCAACGCTTCTTCGGGAGCAATCCAATCACCAATGTGATGATCGGTGATCTGCTGGGCAACGTTTTCGCAGCTAATCCGGAGCTAGACATCAGCAATAATAGCTGGGGCTATACCGCTGGATTCATCACGTTTGATAGCTATCAGCGTGCCATCATCGAAGATCGCATCAACAACGGGCGCGGTGGTTTAGGACAGATTTATGTATTCTCTAATGGGAATGGCTTGCAAGCCGGTTCATGGTCAACGCGCAGTGAGTTCAATAGCTCGCGCTATACAATTGCCGTCGCGGCAACTGACCATAATGGCGTACAATCGTTTTACAGCGAAAATGGCGCGAACATCATCGTCAATGCACCGAGTAATGGCGCTGGCGTGGGCATCACAACGACCGATCTCCTCGGTAGTAGCGGTTATGGCGGTTTGGCTGATCCGGATTGTACGAATGGCTTCGGCGGGACATCGTCCGCGGCACCGCTCGTCTCAGGCATAGTCGCCCTCATGCTCGAAGCCAATCCCAACCTGACGTGGCGCGATGTGCAACATATCCTCATCAACACCGCTGACCAGAATGATCCAACGAATGCCAGCTGGACTACGAATGGTAATGGGTATCTCACCAGTGAACGCTATGGCTTCGGGCGTGTTGATGCCGCGCAAGCCGTGACGACCGCCGCTTTCTGGAATACGATTCCTACGGAAACGATAGCGACATCGGGTGTGCAAAGCGTCAATGCAACCGTCCCCGATGCTGGCGCACCCGTCACCAGCAACTATACCTTTAACAGTCCGAGTATCAGCAGTCTGGAACATGTCACCGTGCGTGTGAACATTGCGACCACCTTTCGGGGTGACCTTGAACTCCTCCTAACATCGCCATCCGGCACAACTAGCACCTTGATGACGACGCAGCCCGATCCTGATAATAACTTTGTTGATTTTCCCTTCTCTACGCCTCACTTTTGGGGTGAAGACCCGCAGGGAACGTGGACGGTCAGTGTGCGCGATACACTTGGTGGCGACTTAATGACCTTCAACGATTATGAGATTATCCTCTACGGCTCTACTGCGTCGGATGCGCCGCGCTATGCTGATCTCGAACTGACACAAGCGGTGAGTGCCGCAACCGTCTACAGCGGGTCTGATTATCAGCACACGTTGACTGTGAATAACCTGAACAATGGCGCGACGGATGGCGGGTTCAGCGTCGATGTGGCACTGCCGGCGGATGTCGTTTTCAACGGCGCGACGGTCAGCAACGGGGGTGTTTGCTCCGGCACGGTGCCGCAAATCACATGCTCATGGACGACGGCTTCGTTCACGACAGCGACTGCAACGCTCGATCTGACAGCCTCGCTCAGTCGCACAGCAGGTGTCGTGACGAGTAGCGCGACGGCTACCCTCAACCGTGCGAACGATCGCAACACGGTCAACAACGTATATATCGAACAGGATACGACCTTCGCTGTTCCTGACATCAACGGTGATGGTATCGTCTCGGCAGAAGATGCGATCTACATCATCAACCGGCTCGGCGGCACGAACGCAATGGCCGACCTCGACGGTAACAGTCTGGTCGAAGTGAGCGACTTACAGATTGTGATTAACGCTTTTGGGATTGGGTCATAGCCATTGAAAATTGGGGGCGCATATACCCCCAGTTTTTGTTTTGTCTGTATGGGAGTAACTGGTTTGCGCGTGGCAGGAGCTTTGCCCCCGCACCCCCACAAGGAACTATCGTTCCTTGACCTTGTTCATTGTGAACGCGCAGCGTTCAAAAAACCAAAGGTTTTTGGTGTTTCCTTTTTTCAAAAAGGGGACAAAAGGAGCTTGACCACGCAAGATACGAAAGACCCTGAATTATTAAACAAAGAATCGGAGTAACTACTCAGCCTTCACCCTAAATCCCTCTCCCGACCGCCACGATGTGGCTAGGAGAGGGACTTCAACCGTGCTTGTCTTGAGGGCAGAAGCTGGCGTAAATCAATTGACCTGAGTAGTTACGAATCGGGCTTAATTGATAGGCTCATTGCCGAAAACCCGTATGTGTTGCGAACACGCGGTTACACGCCAGTATATCTGATGGGGAAATATCTCGTGCATAAACCGCTAGAGTACTACCTGCGCCGCCATAACGAAGCCAGTGCAAAGACGAAAATCGAGGTAAAAGATAAGCCCGATTAACGGCTGGGCAATCATCGCCACTAGGGGAGGGCAGGTGATTGCGCCTGCCCTCAGCATCATCACGCGATCATCAACGACAGCGATCGCTGATCGCTTCATCTAAGCCAACATCGTTATACTGCCCGTTACTAGCAAGTTGTGGGGCATTGCCGCGCATGGTACAGCTTGGCTCGGTCTGTGTCTGGTCGACGGCGAGCCGCATACTGGCAACCGGCGCAGCGAAGGACGTGCCGGCACTGTAGTAATCATCTCCGAAGCGGAACCATGCGCCGGATGTGCTGATCTCGCCCCGATTGGATTGCCGCCACATATCGCTAGTCTCGCCCATGACCGCACTCACGCTGATAACCTCTGCCCAGCGCGCCGGGAAGAAGGGACGCTTCCATTTGAAGTTGCCGGATGCGGCGACGGGGATAATCGTTACCTCATGGCGATCGCGGAAGTAATCGCGCAGGGTATCGGATTGTAATTGTGATAACTCGAAGAGTTCGAGAATGGCGAGTTGCTCGACCACAAAAGCCGGCGGGCCACCACGATCATTCTCGTCGTCAACTTCAAAGTTGCGCTGATCCATGGCAGTCACGCTTTCATCGTCTAGCACTGTCTCGAAGTAATCGAGATCACCGCCGGCGGCTTCGATCACGCTATAGTCGGGGTCATCATCATGGCGATCAAGGAAGCGCTGGAAGTTGAACTCGCCATCGGCGCAGGCGACAAAGACAAAGCTCATATTCACGATGAAGCGCTCGATCCCCTCGTCCTGCCGCAGTTGATCGACCACCATTTGCAGTTCCTCGCGCATGAGATCACTGCGAAAAGCCGTATCATCCGCGACATCAATCTGCACCAGCGTCACGCGCTCTGCGACAGCGGCAGGCAGTTCATCGCGCAGTTGACGCAGAACATCCAGCACTAGCCACCCGTGCGCCGCTGTCTGCCAGTCATCGGCTTCTGTCGGTTCATCACCGGAGAAATCATCGACGATGAGAATCGCCACATCTTCCACGCCGGCAGTACTCGTATCCCACGCGCTAGTTAGGCTCTCGACATCAATCACCAGTCCCGCTTCTTCGATTGTTTCATCACCCGCACCCGCAAAGCCGGAATTCGCCGCGCCCGCAAAGCCGGAATTCGCTTGCCCCAGCAGTTGATCGGGCGAGACGGCGCAGTTCAAATCGCTCAGGTTTTCGTTCTCTTCATCATTTTGTGCCCCAATCGGCACAACCAGCCACAATACCAAACATAAAGATATAAAGAATCGCACGTTTAGCTCCTCCTAGTACTTGACCAATTTAGTTTTTGGTTAAATTTCTAAAGGGCTTTGCCTTTTAAACCCACGAGCTTTTGCAAAAGCTTGCCCAAAACTTTCACGGGTTGCTTTTTTCAACACAATTGCGTTGAAAACAAATGGTTGCAAAAAGCGTAAGCCTTTTGCCGGGTGTGGGACAGCGTCCCACTTTGCACAACGTGTACACATGAGCCTTTTCAAAAAGGGAACAAAAAACATCTTAAAAACTTTCGGCTCTTTGGGATGTCGCGTGGTTTTTGTTGCAGGGGCTTTGCCCCCACACCCCCACA
>DAOTTV010000202.1:0-55477 GCA_034437755.1 Anaerolineae bacterium
TCACTTGCCCCATGACCGATTTCGCGCTAAGGTGACACTAGGATACGTTGGTTGAGAAGGTCGAAAGCAATGCACGAGACACACAGCGAGCGGGCGACGAGCATCCGCCTGACGATGACGATTTTTGGGGCGCAGAGCTTTGTCTCAGCCTCGCAGATTGCGATATTGACCCTGCTGGCAATCATGGCGGTTGACCTGAGTGGCCGCGAGAGCCTGACCGGTTTGCCGGCGACGATGCTGACGACCGGACGCGCGCTAACAGCCCTGCCCATCGGGTATTTCATGGGGCGCTTCGGGCGGCGCTTGGGCTTAGGGGTGAGCTATGGCACGATGGGCATAGGCGCGTTGCTGGGTGTGCTGGCGATCGTGCAGGGCTGGTTCTGGTTGCTGTTGATTAGCTCGGCGGTAATCGGTGCTGGGCGTGCGGGTGCTGAACAGAGTCGCTTTGTCGCGGGTGATCTCTTCCCAGAGCATGAGCGTGCGCGCTGGATTGGTGTGGTGGTATTCGCGGGGACGCTGGGATCGGTGCTAGGCCCCTTCTTGATTGTGCCAGGGGCGATGCTCGCCGCACGTTTTGGCATCGTTGAGGATGCTGGCCCGTGGTTGATCGCGTTGATCTTTTACGCGCTGGCGACGCTGGTCACGTTCGTGTTTTTGTATCCAGAACCGATGGCAGTCGCGCGGCGCATCAGCGAGCATGAAAAGCGCAAGAACGACGATCCCGCCGTCGCCTCAGACGAGAGCGTGCGCCCTGTGCGCGCCCTGCTTCGTTTGCCCGATGTGCAACTCGCGATTGCGTCCATGCTCATCAGTCAGGCGGTGATGGTCGCGCTGATGACGATCACGCCCCTGCACATGGATCACAACAGCATGGGCAAAGAATCCGTCTCGATTGTGATTTCAGCGCATACCTTCGGCATGTTCGGCTTATCGTGGCTCACCGGCTATTTAATCGACCGTTTCGGCCGCATCCCGATGATGGTCGTGGCGGCGATCACGCTGATTATCTCGGCGATTATCGCGCCCCTATCGGCAACGATGCCCTTCTTGATCTCCGGCTTGTTCTTGCTGGGCTTGGGCTGGAACTTCGGCTTCATCGCAGGGTCATCTCTGCTATCGGATGCTCTGCGCGGGGAAGAGCGCGCGCGGATGCAGGGGGTTAACGATATGCTGGTTGCGGCGGCGGCGGCAGTTGGTAGCCTGACGACTGGCATGTTCTACAGCCTCGGCGGTTATGTGACTGTCGCCGGAGTCGGCATTGTGGTGACTCTGCTCTTCGCGTGGTTAATCTGGTTGCTCGCGCCGCAACCGACACTCAAAGCCGCTTGAGGCTATCGAAGGGAGTGAGTCGTGCGGATTGTCTACCTCACGTTAGGGTGGGTCGCTGGTATCGTGATTGCCATCAGCACACCCGCGTTAATCCCGCTGTTCTGGTTGGGCGTGCTGGGTGGCGGCTGGTTGGCACTGGTGTGGTTGTGGTCGTCACGCTCGCGTATGCTGGGCGTGGCGATCTTCGCGCTGGCACTGGGCGGCTATCGCGCCCAGTTCATCCCGCAGACGAGCGCTGTCGCGCAGTATAACCGCGTCGGCAATGCGACCCTCATCGGTGTGATTGTCGCAGAACCCGATCAGCGCGATGACCGTGTGCAGTTGCGGGTCGCGGCGGACGAGATCATTATCGGCGGCTATCAAGCGCAGACGAGCGGTATGGTGCTGGTCAATGTACCGCGTATCAGCGACCTTGCCTACGGGCAACGGGTGCGCGTCAGCGGTCGCATGGCGGCTCCGGCAGAGTTTGATACGTTCTCGTATGCCGATTATCTAGCACAGCGCGACGTTTTTAGCGTGATGTATGATGCGCGCGTGACTGTTCTCGGCATGGGCGATCATAATCCGTATTTTGCCCGTCTGCTGGCTTTCAAACATCAGTTGCAGGGACAGATCAATGCCGCTTTGCCTGATCCACAGGCGGCATTACTCACGGGGATTTTGCTGGGCAATGAACGTGGTATTGACCCGCAGTTACGCGAGGACTTCAACCGGACGGGTGCGGCGCACATCGTCGCCATCAGTGGCTTCAACATGGCGCTTCTCGCGGGCATCGTCACGCGACCTGCCGAGAAACTCGACGGGCGGCGGCGATGGCTAGCAGTGTTCGCCGGCATCGCGATCATCGCTCTGTATACCATCCTCGTTGGGGCAAATGTCGCGGTCGTGCGCGCCGCAATCATGAGTAGTCTGCTGGTGATTGCGCCTCTGTTTCGACGACGGGTCTATGTACCGGCATCGCTGGCCTTCGTCACGTTGATGATGTCCGCGCAGAATCCGCGTGTGTTGTGGGATGTGGGCTTTCAGCTGAGTTTGTTCTCGGTGCTGGGGCTTGCGCTCTTTGTTGATCCCTATCGACGGGGCTTTGATGCGCTCCTCAGGCGGATTATGCCGGATACCACTGCTGGGTACGTCGGGCGCGTGCTCAACGAACCGCTGATCGTCACGCTCGCCGCTCTCACGCTCACTTTACCCCTGACGATGCTCTACTTCCAGCGTTTTTCGCTGGTTGTCTTGCCCGTTAACATTTTGATCGTACCCGTGCAGGGCTGGCTTTTGATTGTGGGCTTGCTCGCTCTGCTGGTGAGTCTGGTAGCGCCGGCAGTGACGCAGGTGCTATTCTGGATTGATATGGTCTTCGTCTCGTGGTCGATCAGCATTGTGCGCGCCTTTGCCGATTTCGCGTGGGCGGATGTGACCTACACCACGACATCGCGCTTCGTGCGCGGTCTGTGGATTGCTTACAGTGTTGTGATAGGAGGTGCAATCGTGTATGCAACCCGCCCATCATGGGTTGATCGCGTCGCACAGTGGGTGCGGCAACGCTTTTTCGTGACCACAAGCTCGGTGATTGCGCTGTGCCTGCTAGTGTTGATGGTGGCACAGTTCCGCAGTCGTCCTGATGGGCATTTGCATCTGTGGTGGTTAGACGTAGGGCACAGCAACGCTGTACTGATGCAATCACCACGCGGGGCGCACGTTTTGATCGATGGTGGACGCTTTCCGTCGCGCTTGTTGACGGCGATCGGCGACCGCCTGCCTTTCAACGATCGCACGATCGAAATCCTCGCGTTGACTCAAACGGATATGTTCGATATCGGCGCAGTTCCGGCTGTGCTCGATCGTTATCAAACACAGGTCGTCCTCACTAACGGGCAGGCAAATCTCGGTGATCCTTACGCGACAGTGCAAGCGGCAGTCACCTCCTATCCGGTGATCGAAGCGACGAGCGGTTACACGATTGCGCTCGATGATAGTACCCTGATCGAAATTTTGCACCCCGCGCAACCGCCGGCGCTGACCGACGGCATCAACGACGTACCGCTGGTGCTTCGGGTGCGCTACGGGGAGGTGTCGGTATTACTCGCCGGTGACTTGAGCCGCCGCGCCCAAGATGACTTGCTCGATCGTCCGCTTGATCTGGCATCGAGCGTGCTTCATCTGCCGCAACACGGCACGCGTGGCAGTCTCAGTGATGACTTTCTAGCGGCGGTACAACCGCAAATTGTCATCTTGCAGAGCGACATCGCCAACGGACGCAATGACCCTGATCCCGATACACTGGCACAACTGGGAGACATCCCGCTGTTTCGTACCGATCAGCAGGGGGCATTGCATCTCTGGACAGATGGTGAGACGGTTTCAATCTTGCCAGCACGCTAGAAAATTGGCGAGTAGATGACTTCTGGCGCGATGAACGATGCAATCGCATACATCACAGCGATCAAGCCGTTGATGACCGCTAAGGCGGGCGTTGCGCCAGCTTTTTGCTTGGTATTCCTCCGCACCACACCGGCGGTGATAAAGGCAAAGACGAACATCAACACATGAATCATGAAGGTGAAGAACCCGCGATCATCCGCGCCGGCAATCGGGAAGTTCGTGCCATCCCCGCGTAACAAGTCCAGAATGCACATCAAGATCACGCCGAAGGTCAAATACTGAGCAGAATCGTTGCCATCGGGCATCGGCAAGAGCGTGATGAACCCTAACAGAAAGATCGAATAAATGAAAATGTCCCCGATTGAATTGGGGCGTACAACAGCTATAAATTGTTGGAATACGGCGTTCACCTGCGTGCCGATGCCATCCTGTGCTAGCAGTATAAGGTCGTACCACATGATAAGCTCCTTCTGAATATAATTGATAAGCGCATCGCGATGAGGCGACTGCCCAAGCTTAGCGCGGCCTTATCGAACGATGTTCCTATTTTAACGGTAAACATGATAGAGTTAAAATGAATATGTACAAAGTCCCAACTTGAGTGAAGTTATGTTCAAGCGTTATTTAGCGCCATTATATCGCTGGTGGGAACGCCGGAGTCCCTCCACGCGCTCCTTACCCCAATATATCGGACGTGCCGCGCTCAATTACGTTCGCAGTGGGTCAGGGTCGCGTCAGGCTGCCGCGCTCTCCTATTTTGCTATCTTCTCGACCTTTCCGCTGTTACTCCTACTCGCGGTGGGCATTAGCAGTGTGCTCGGACCTGCTGTCGCACAAGAGCAGATTGTTCGCGGGTTAGAGATTTTCCTGCCGGATACGACTGTCGATGATATTCAATCGATTGTCTCTGGCGCGCTGGAACAGAGCAGTTCCTTCGGGCTGGTGGCATCGCTGGCGCTGGCATGGGCGGCTACCGGACTCTTCACCAATATTACGCTCGCGCTGGATAACATCTTCGATGTGCCTGCCCTGCGTAGCGTGTGGCGACAACGCTTGATCGCAATTGTCATGAGCTTGACGCTGGTCGTGCTGGTGCTGGCCTCATTTGTTACATCAGGGGTGTTGCGGCTTGTTTCGGCTTTATCGCCGGGTAATCCTAACGTCTGGGTGACGATCGGGACGTTCTTCTTGCCGCTGGGGTTAGATGTGGTGATCTTCGCGCTCTTGTTCCGTTATGTGCCGGATCGTGATGTCCACTGGGATGCCGTGTGGCCGACGGCAATTCTCGGTGCAATTGGCTGGGAAATTGCCAAGCGTGGTTTTGAATGGTATTTGACCAATCTCGCCAATTATTCGATCATCTACGGCAGTATCGCAACCGGTATTGTCCTGCTCTTCTGGGCATGGTTAATCGCGTCGATTTTCTTATTCAGTGCAGAGCTATGTGCGCGCTTGAACGAATGGATCGCGGATGCCTCGCGCCTGCGCGATCAAGAGACCGAGCAACGCCACCTACTGAATGCTTATATGAGCGAGGAAACTCTGCCGCCGCCGCCACCCGTTGCCCCCATGCTTGACCAGGATCAACACACCCCACAAAGCAATATCGAAGAGCCAGAACCGACATCTTGAGTGCATCGACAAATATTGAATAGCTACATTCAGCCATAGGCAATGCTGTGATAATTAGGTAAACTTTGTTGTCTACTCACAATCGAAAATTAACACTCAACAGAGAAGGTCTATGACGGATTATCTCGGTTTTGACCCCGATGGGGATGAAGTCATCAACCGTGAAGAAATACCCCACGAAGAAGCGGCAACCGACCGCAGTGTGGCGCGGCGTGTCGCTCTGCAAGCCCTGTACGAACTCGATACGGCGAAGCATCCGGTCGGTGATGTACTCAATCATCATCTCGCACACCAGAAAATCAACAAAGTACGGACGTATGTTACGCGGTTGGTGCAGGGCATTAGCGCGCGTGCGACAAATTTTGACGGCATATTACAAGCTTACGCGCCGGAATGGCCGATCTCGCAGGTGGCGACGATTGATCGCAATATTCTGCGGATTGCGCTGTGGGAACTGGCGATCGAGGAGAATATTCCGGTCGGCGTGGCGATTGACGAAGCGATCGAACTGTCGAAGTTGTTCGGCGCGGAGAATAGCTCGCGCTTCATCAACGGTGTGCTGGGGACAATCGCCGATAACATCGACGCGATTCGGGAAACATTAAGCCCCACACCAGAATGAAGTGTAGCCAAGCCTATCCGATATGGTACAATTGCGCCGTTTTGTCAAACATCCAACCCAAGCAAAGGCTAAGAAGGACTCGCTATGGCACAAGATTTGATCGCTCCGCATGGTGGCACGCTGATTAACCGCATGGTCGAAGGGGACGAGCGCGATGCAATCATCGCCCGCGCAGAGACCGCGCCCAAAGTCACCCTCTCTGATGTTTCGCTCTCTGATGTTCACATTATCTCGCTGGGGATTGCAAGCCCGCTCACCGGCTTCATGAACAGCGACGATTACAACAAAGTCGTCCATGAGATGCACTTGAGCAACGGCTTGCCCTGGACAATCCCGATTTGCCTGCCGGTGGATAGCGCAACCGCGGATACGCTGACGGTCGGTGCAGATGTCGCGCTGGTCGATGCGGATGGTACACTTGTCGCCCTGCTAGAACTGAGCGAGAAGTTCACTTACGATCAAGAAGTCGAAGCTGAACAAGTCTTCCGCACGACCGAAGACGCGCATCCGGGTGTCAAACGCCTGTACGAATGGGGCGATGTCTATCTCGCTGGCGACATCTGGACAGCCAACTTGCCACAACCAGAATTCCCCGAGATCACCTTCACCCCCGCGCAAACCCGCGAACTCTTCAAGCAGAAGGGCTGGCAAGAGATTGTCGCTTTCCAAACCCGTAACCCGATCCACCGCGCACACGAATACTTGCAAAAAGTCGCGCTGGAAATTGTCGATGGCTTGATGTTGCATCCGCTGGTCGGCGAGACTAAGAAAGATGATGTCCCCGCTCATATCCGCATCGAGAGCTATCAGGTGGTGCTGGAGCATTATTACCCGCGAGATCGCGTTCTGCTGAACACCTTCCCGGCGGCGATGCGCTATGCCGGCCCGCGCGAAGCTGTGTTCCACGCGCTGTGTCGTAAAAACTACGGTTGCACGCATTTCATCGTCGGGCGCGATCATGCGGGTGTAGGCAAATACTATGGCACATATGACGCGCAAGCGATTTTCGACGAATTCGATAAATCCGCAATCGACATCACCCCGCTCAAATTCGAGCATGCTTTCTACAGCAAGAAAGAGAAGAAGATTGTCACTGCGAAAACGTCGCTCTACGGTAAAGAGGACTGGATGCACCTCAGCGGGACGCAAGTCCGCGCCCTGTTGAGCGAAGGCAAGCCCCTGCCAGAAGAATTCACCCGTCCTGAAGTGAGCGAAGTGCTTCTGCGCGGTTATGCCCTGCTGAAAGACCAGAACGACAGCTGACGATGCTCAGGCGATTCAGCCGGCGCAAACCAGCCCCGCGCGTGCTCGTGCTGGGCTTGGATTGTGCCAGCCCCCACTTGCTCTTCCAGCAATTCACAGATGATTTGCCGCACCTGCGCCGCCTGATGCAGGGCGGGACATACGGCGTTCTACAGTCGTCGGTTCCCTGCATCACAGTGCCAGCATGGTCATCAATGCTCAGCAGTCGCGACGCGGGTGTGCTGGGGGTGTATGGGTTTCGCAATCGTGCCGATCACAGCTATGACGCGCTGACAATCGCTGATAACCGTGCGCTACAGCACCCGCGCCTGTGGGACATATTGGCAGAGCAGGACAAACAATCGCTGATACTCAACGTACCGCAGACCTACCCCGTACGACCGATCAAGGGGCATCTCGTCAGCGGGTTCTTAACGCCGGGCACGGGCGCACAGTTCGCGTATCCGGCGATCTTCAAGCAAGAGGTGCTGAAGCACATGCCTGATTACGCGTTTGATGTGCGCGATTTTCGTCACATCGACCGCGCACAACTCTATCAGCGCATCATCGACGTGACCGACGTGCAGTATCAATTGCTGGAACACGCCCTGACGCATAAAGCGTGGGACTTCGCAATGCACGTCAATATCGGTGTTGATCGCATTCATCATGCCTACTGGCGTTATCATGATCCCGAGCATCGCCTGCATGATCCCGATAGCCCATACCGCTACGCCATCCGCGATTATTATAAACGTGTCGATACGTGGATCGGGCGCATTCTGGACGTGATCGACGATCATACAGCGGTGCTGGTTGTCAGCGATCATGGCGCGAAGCGCATGGATGGCGCGATTGCGATCAACCAGTGGTTATACGATGCGGGCTGGCTGAGCCTTAAACAAACGCCCACGCGGGTAACCGCGTTCTCGCATGAGATGGTAGATTGGGCACACACACGCGCCTGGTCAACCGGTGGCTATTACGGGCGCATCTTCCTGAATGTGCGCGGACGCGAGCCGCAAGGCATTATCGCGCCGGAAGATTACGAGGCTGTGCGTGACGAACTCGCTGGACAATTGCGTGCGCTCCCCGATGATAGGGGCGTAGCGTTGCCCGATACTCAGGTGTTCAAACCGCAGGCAATCTATCAGCAGGTGAATAATATCGCGCCGGATTTGATGGTCTACTTCGGTGACTTGCACTGGCGCGTCGTCGGTAGTGTCGGCTATGAGCATCACTACACGCTGGAGAACGACACCGGCCCCGATGATGCCAACCATGCTGAAGAGGGGGTGTACATTCTGTATGATCCGCGTCACGCGGAGCATGGAGCCAGGGAGACACGCCACCTGATGGACATCGCGCCGACGGTGCTGAACTTGATGAACTGCCCGATCCCGACTGATATGCAGGGCGCGAGTTTAATATAACCCTTGCCGAAAGCATCATTTCGCCGTATAACTAGCGCGTTTTGCAAACCAAATGAGCCTCTATTGAAGCATCCGCGCCGCTATTGATAGGGGAGGATGCTATAAGGTCGATATAAATGATGAGGAGTCAAACAATGGCTGAACATGAAGGATTTGTACTGTGGTTTACCGGGCTTTCGGGCGCGGGTAAGACGACGATTGCCCGTGCGCTGGTGCCTGTGCTGGAAGAACGCGGAGTCAAGGTCGAGCGACTCGATGGCGATGTCGTGCGCGAGAGCCTGACGCGTGATCTGGGCTTTAGCAAAGAAGATCGTGATATGAATATCGAACGCGTGACCTTCGTCGCCAAACTGCTGAGCCGCAACGGGGTCGGGGTGGTTGCGTCCTTCATCTCGCCTTACGCCCAAACCCGCGAGTGGGTCAAGAGTCAGGTGACGAACTTCATCGAAGTATACGTCTCGGCGACGCTGGAAGCCTGCGAAGAGCGCGACGTCAAAGGCTTATATGCGAAGGCGCGCAGTGGCGAAATCCCGAACTTCACCGGTATCAGCGATCCCTACGAAGCGCCCGTCGATCCTGATATTGACGTGCCGACCCACGAACAGACGCTGGACGAGTCGGTCATGATCGTGGTCGATTATCTCGAGAAACACGGCTACATTCCGGCGAAAGTCACCGAGTAAAGCCCCCACTTGCGGACGACTCAATCAACACATTGCTATGAGGAGCCGTCCGCAGGCGATTTGATCGTCAGTGGTGACCTTACATCGCCATCCCACCATCGACCACCAGCACTTGACCCGTGATATACGCTGCATCATCAGACGCGAGGAACAGGACAGCCTGTGCCACGTCGTCGGGATCACCCATGCGCCCTAAGGGAATATGCGAGAGAGCGGTGTCCTTCACGTCATCGCCGAGATCGGCGGTCATATCTGTGGCGATGAAGCCCGGCGCGACAGCATTCACGGTGACGTTGCGTGTCGCCAGTTCTTTCGCTAGCGATTTGGTCAAGCCGATCATACCGGCTTTGCTGGCGGCATAGTTGGTCTGCCCGCCGTTGCCGTTGATGCCGACCACGCTGGTAATATTGATGATGCGTCCGGTGCGTTTCTTCATCATCGGGCGGCTGACCGCGCGCGAACACAGCCACGCGCTACGCAGGTTGGTATTGATGACCTGATCGAAATCACGTGGCTTAAGCATCATGATCACGTTATCTTTAGTCGTGCCAGCGTTGTTCACCAGCACGTCGATCTTGCCGTATTCTTTGTTGATGGCTTTGATCATCGCGCTCACTTGCTCATCGTCGCTGACATCGCATTGATACACCTGACCATCACCGCCACTGGCTTTGATCTCATCCAGAACAGCGGTCGCCGCGTCGGCACTGCTGTTATAGTTGACGACGACCGTCGCCCCCTGCTTGCCGAATGCCAATGCAATTGCTCGCCCAATGCCACGACTGCCACCGGTGACAATCACGACCTTGTCGCTAAAATCTGCCATTATCTATCTCTCCTCAATTGTGTGTGTAAGCTGTGCTTTTAACTATAACTAGCGATGCCCTGATCGGCTACGGCTATCGCTCGCCAATCCAGCCGATCAGTTGCATCGTCCCATTGAGATCAACCGTCAGGTTGCGCGCGCCGAAGCCGTTCGCGCTCGCGCTGTAAATATCGAGCCGCCCGTCAACATTTGGATTCACGCCGGTGAAGGCGATGCTCTCGCCATCGGGTGAGTAGCGCGGGTTACACATGCTCGGTGGTGGGTTGCCAGTCGCCACCCACTCAAAGGTATTGGTCGCGACGCGCACACCATACGGGCATGAGCCATCGATGCCGCCAATCGCTAGCCGATCACCGAAGGCTGACCACGAGGCTTTCATCCCGAAGCGCGGAAAAATCAAACCAGACCGACGGCGAATCACCGTACCATCGCTCTGCATCAGCACGATTTCGCTATCGCTCGTGGTCGCCCGCTGGAAAACGACATTGCGCCCGTCCGGTGACCACGCATCGGAGAGATAGAGCGCGTTTTCGTCCTCATCCGCGATGCGAACCATGCGCGCGTTACGGGTGGCGACATTATATTGCCACAGCGTGCGCTCAGGGTTGAGCAGGTCGTTTTGATCGCCACCGCCGAACACCAGCAGATTGTTATTGATCCAGCGTGGGGTCTCGCTCGTGTACGTGTCGTTGACCTGCCACACATCACGCGTCTGCAAATCCATCATGTGAACCGTGCCGCCGACGGGTGTTTCTTGCGTCAGCGCGTCACAGAAGTTGGGGTCATTCGGTGTCCAGCTTGGGCACCGATCACGATCAGACACGAATGCCATATAACGCCCATTATCCGAAAACGCCGGAAACATGTCGAAGGCAGGGTGATCGGTCAGGTTGTCGCGTCGTCCGCCATCACGTGAATACAGGAAAATATCCAGCGCGTATTCCGTCTGTAAGGTGACGGCTAAATCTTCGCCATCTGCTGTCCACGTCGGCGGGCTGAGGATGCCACGCTGGATAAGGCTATTCGTCGCCCATACGCGCGTGCTGAAGGGATTATCGGAGACGATGCTCATCGTGTATAAACCAGCGGCATCGCCCTGTGGCAAGAAATACGCCAGCGAGGCCCTGTTATCTGCTAGATAGACTTGATTGCCGATCGATGAGTTAAAATCCAGTACAGCCGTGCGCGATGCGCCATTGGCTTGTACGAAGTATAGCGTCTCGACCGCATTTTCTGGTTGCGCGGTGGCGATATTGCTGATGGTCGCCTGATTGTTGCTATTGGTGAAGACGATTAAGGGCGTGCTGATGCCATCCGTGATGAAGGTCGGCAGGTCGAGCAATGCAAGCTGATCTGACCGGAAGAACGGCACTTGCTGGGGGGTAATGGTCGCGGTCGGCGTGATGCTCGGCGTGACAGTCACCGTCGGGGTATTGGTGGCGGTGGCGGTAGCGGTGCTAGTCGGCGTGTGGGTGGCGGTGGCGGTAGCGGTCGCCGTCGCTGTGACGGTCGGCGATGTTGTCGCAGTCGCCGTAGCGGTAGAGGTCGCGGTCGGCGTTGCTCCGATGGCATCGCACCCCACAAGCATCACAATCAAAAATGCGCTCAATGATCTCAACATAAATAGGTCGTCCTGTGCCTATGACAAATTCAAAAACGGAGAAAGCATATCACAGGCTGGCGAGTCGTCCTATAGCATGTTCCCTGACGATTGCTCAATGCGACAATGAGAGCGACAGTCTGCCGCTCTCATACGTGTGCGTCTTATTCTTCGCTATCCGTTGCTTCTTCGGTCGCGGTATCTTCGGCTTCTTCAGTCGCTATATCTTCGGCTTCTTCGGTCGCGGTATCTTCGGCTTCTTCGGTCGCTATATCTTCGGCTTCTTCAGTCGCTATATCTTCGTCTTCTTCAGTCGCCATATCTTCAACTTCTTCAGTCGCCATATCTTCGGCTTCTTCAGTCGCGGTATCTTCGGCTTCTTCAGTCGCGGTATCTTCGGCTTCTTCGGTCGCTATATCTTCGGCTTCTTCAGTCGCTATATCTTCAGCTTCTTCAATGATACCGGGGGCGAATTCAGTATCAGCTGAGATGCGGCTTTCGATCGCTGTTTCAATCGCCTGTACATTGGCATCGACCGTTGTGCCGTTGACCTGTACCGTCGGCGTGACGCTCACATCCTGCCGTTGGGCGAGGTTAATCAGGTCTTGTGTCTCGCGGCTGTTGAAGCACTCGTTATAGGCGCTGACATCCATACCCAGTGCTTCGACACCAGCGGTGAGGCGGTTGCTGACGTAGGCGTTGTTGACAAAGCGCGTGTGCCATTCGAACAGCACGTCGTGCATCTCCCAGAATACATCCTGCTCGCTTGCACATAGGGCCGTACGCGCCGCGCCTTCTGCGTTCGGGATGCTACCCGTCAGCATTGGCACAAATGTGAAGTTGATCGCCCCCTGTTCAACATACTCTAGCAGGGTCGGGAATACGGTCGCGTGGAAGTTCTCACAGCCGGGGCAAGAAAAGCTCGAAAACTCCACAACTTCGATCGGGGCATCTGCGCTACCGATGCGCGGGTAACCGTCTTCATTGATCCCTGTGATAAAGCGGTCGTAACGCTCGGTCACGTCTTCCGAGATCGGTGCGTCTGCGGGAACATTCGCGAGGAAGTAAAGCACTGCAACCACAGCGACGATCCCGATGATCCCGCCGAGAATTGTCAGTTGGCGATTACGCTTCTCCTGTTGTTTGCGCTCTTGGCGACGTGCCTTCACGCTCTGTCGTTTTGCCATCTTAAATATTACTCCTATTTGCCGTTTGTTATATCGTCACTTGTGGGGCGTCGCACAGGACACCCACACATAAGATACTCAAATGATATTACCAAAATGTGGCTATTTGAGCCTTTAGTGTACAGCGAAACGCGCCCCGCGCTAAGAGTCGGCTTGTATTTGACGCAGGTATTCGTCTAAATGCACCGGACGCAGGGGAATCGCATCGAAGATCACCGGATATTTGACGATCTTACTGTGATCGTCGGGGGTTTCTTCGTTGGGGATGTGCAAGCCCTGTGGCGCGGGACGCAAGTTCATTGTTGGTGGGTGTAAATCGAGCGCGATGCGATTATGCTCGATCAACTCGGCGACGGTGATATTCAATTGGCGCAGGTCTTCGTCGGTGACCGGACGATGGCAAACGCTACACAGGTGGTTATCAGGCTTGAAGACCAACGTCAACCCGCCGAACGCGTCCAGCTCCGCTTTTTCAAAATCTCTGAATTGCTCGCCATCCAACAGCAAGCGATGCGATGTGAAGTAATTCAGGAAGACGTATCCTTTGGCATTGCGATACGCCGAGAGCGGCAAAATATCGCGGTCAGTGTCAATTTCAAGGGCGGGCAGTACCACTTCTTCAAGGTAGCGCGATGCCGCCAGCGCGTTATTCATCGTCTGGGGTAGGGTAATATGCGGGACATCGGACAGCGATTGGATATGCGCGTCAGCCGTTTCGGTTGTCAGGATATTGCGGGCGACAAAGACATCGCGCAGGAGCAGTTGGTATGTCCCATCGTACAGGATATGATCGGCGGCGAGGAATGCGCGTGCCATATCGGCATAATTCAACTCGCCCACGGGGCCGGCTTCGATCGCTATCATCAGCAAATGCCCGACGATATCCCGCGCCCGACACACCGCCACGAAGAACGGCAGATTCTCGCGAACGTAGTGCTCGTAAATACGCACGAAAATATCATAAAACGCGCCGGTGAACACCCGCGAGTAATTATGTTCTTGCCGCGACAGACCGCTGACTGGATTATCGGGGATGTATTCAAGCGCATCAAAGGGACGGTCGCGCAGATTGTTAAAAGCATTGCGCAGGTATACCGTGTGTTCGTCGATGTAATCCGCGCCGCCATTCAGTTCACGGGCGAGATTTTCGGCAACTTGCGTCACGAAGTTGCTCATGCGTAGGTCATTGTCTGTCCAGTCCAGCAGGCGACGAATCAACGAATCATCGTGCAGGGCAACTAGCATCGCGCTAATATCGGCAAAGCTCTCGTGGAAGGCGCGATTGCCAAGACTTAAAGACTCATTTTGCAGGTCACGTATGCCGTCTAAAATGGCGTGCGCGGTCTCATGTGCGATGATGTCGGCACTTTGGGCTGTGCTACGCGGAATCTGATCACGCGAGATAAAATTATGAAAGCCCAGCAAATGCTCTTGTTCGTTGTAGAAGGCATTCGCAAGATCTCCTACATGCGGATCAATCGTGATCCGTGGCGACGGGAATGACCATGCCAGCGAGCGATAAGCATAGCGTTCGTACATGCGAAGCGTGAAGGTGGCGTAATAAAAAGCGTTGACCTGATCGAAGCGCGGGTCATCGGGCAGGTAGAGATAGTTCCCTTCGTCGTCGGGGTAGGTTGCAATATCGAGCGAGTCTTGAATTTGCACGCGATTGTTAATCAGCTCCGGACGAATATCCTCTGCCAGCATTGAACGCACTTCGGGTTCGCTGACGAAAGGATTCTGTGGATAGACGATCACGGAGACCATACTTTGCGCCTCGCGCGAGGGGGGCTCTGCCTGTAGCGAAAACGAACTCATCGCCCGTTGGGCGACCATCGCCGGGATGTTGGCGCGGGTGTTGCGATGCAACTTGCGTAACATATTATAGACATTCAAGTGTTGTTTGCCGTGGAAGGGGGTCTCGGATGCCATATGGACTCCTGATGCTGTGCCGGATAATCTAAACGTGTTATATCCTAGTATAACGCGATGTGTGCGCGTGTGCGGCACTTCCCCTAATCATTGGGGAGGCACGACTGCAAGTATCCAGAAGCCAACGCGCACCGCCTCAGCAGAGCGAGACCGTGCGCGTCATTCGTATAGATTATTGGTCAGCGTTTAGCGTATCCCTCACATGAAGGATTTCATCACAGCATCCAGCTTATCTTTACCGGGGCGCGATTGGGCATCATCGAGATGGGCTAGCGGCGTATCGACGATGTCTTCTAGCTCTGCCAGCGTTGGGCGTGGCTCTTCGTAATAGAGCAAGCCCGTCAAGAACAGGTCTTCGCGCTGGGCTTCTTCTAGAATACTGATTGCCTGTGCTTTACTGCGCGGGTCATAATCCCGGTCGAGTTTCTTCAAGCGGACGTAAGTGCCATCGTGCATCGGTACTTCGATAATTTCGCCCGCGTCGTATGCGTCGACTTCGATTTCGTCGCGGGCATCGACGTAATCCGGCGCGACGATTTGAATCTCGTGCAGGGGGATTTTATTCTGCACGCCGTACTTGAAGCTCTTGTGCGATTGTGGATCGTTATTGAAGGTCACACACGGGCTGATAATGTCGATGATAGCCGTGCCTTTGTGCGCGATAGCCGCTTCGAGCAAGGATTGCATCTGGTTCTTATCCCCGCTGAAACTGCGGGCGACAAAGGTCGCCCCGCCAACAACAGCCTCCAGCGCCAGATCAATCGGCGGTAGGTCGTTGCGCCCATAGTATTTGAGTTCCAAGCCTTCTTCAGCTGTTGCGGAAAACTGCCCTTTGGTTAAGCCGTACACGCCGTTGTTCTCGATAACGTACACGAAGGGAATGTTACGCCGAATCACATGCTTGAACTGACCCATGCCGATGCTACCCGTATCGCCATCGCCACTGACGGCGATCGCTTTCAAGCTGTGGTTGCCCATCAGCGTGCCCGTCACTACCGACGGCATCCGTCCGTGAAGCGCGTTGAAGCCATGCGACAAGCCCAGAAAATACGCCGGTGACTTGCTCGAACAGCCGATCCCGCTCATCTTGAGAATACGATGCTGGGGGATATTCAGGTCGAATGCTGTTTGTACGATCTGGTTCGAGATCGAGTTATGCCCGCATCCGGGGCAGAGTGTTGTCGGTCGCCCTTGATAATCGTCCTTGGTTAAGCCGAGATCGTTGGTTTGGTTTGCGCGTGCCATGGTTATTGTTCCCCTTCTACCTGTAAAACTTGTTCTACAATCCAGTTAGCGGTCATCGGTAAGCCATCGCCCAATGCTAAAGCGTGTACATGGCGCACGTCCTGTGCGTATTCAATCCGCATGATTTGATTCAGTTGTCCGTCGAAGTTGTTTTCGATCACGTAGACGCGATCATGCTGGTTCACAAAGTCTTCAACGTCTTCGCTCAGCGGGAGTGCGCGCACGCGCAGGTAATTGGTCTCGATGCCGCGTGCTTTCAGATAATCGCGGGCTTCTTGTACGGCGGGGTCGTTCGTGCCGAAGGTGATCAAGCCCACGTTGATCGACTCATCGACATCGACGATGGGTTGTGGGAGGTAATCTTTACTCGTCCGCTGGATTTTCTTCCGCAGGCGCGTCATATTCTCAATCCAGTCGTCGCTTCGTTCGCTATAAACCGCCATTTCGTTATGACCGGTGCCACGGGCGAAATAAGCGGCACGCGGATGATTGGTGCCGGGCAGGGTGCGATAGGTGATGCCGTCGTCATCGACATCCATATAACGCCCCCATGTGCCATGTTCCTTGATGAAGTCGCTCAGTGCCTCAGCATCGAGGACTTTGCCGCGCTTCATCGGTTCGTCGGGATACGCAAAGGGGTCTGCCATCCAGTTGTTCATGCCGAGATCAAGATCGCTGTTGATGAAGACAGGTGTTTGCATCTCCTCGGCAATATCAAACGAGCGCCAGCCAAATTCAAAGGCTTCTTCGGGGTTGGCGGGCAATAAAACAATCTGTCGCGAGTCGCCATGCCCTAAGAAATGCGTGAACAGAAGATCGCCCTGACTGGTGCGGGTCGGCAAGCCGGTGCTAGGCCCCATGCGCGTGATGTTCCAGAACACGCACGGAATCTCGGCAAAGTAGGCGAGACCGGCGAACTCTGCCATCAGGCTGATGCCGGGTCCGCTGGTTGCCGTCAATGAACGGGCCCCGCTGAAGCCCGCGCCGATAATCATACCCGCCGCCGCTAGCTCGTCTTCAGCCTGGATGATCGCCAGCGTGTTCTTGTTCGTCTCTTCGTCGCGGCGCAGATAGGCATATTTGCCGATCGCATCGACTAAACTCGTAGACGGTGTGATCGGATACCATGCAATGACGTGTACGCCGCCGAAGACCGACCCCAGCGCCGCCGCTTCGTTGCCAGTAATCAGGATTTTGCCTTTAGTAGCATCCATCCGCTCGAATTTGAAGGGGTCTTGCTTGCTCAGGTTCTCTGCCGCCCAATCATGGGCAACGCGGATCACATTCATGTTCATCTGCGCCGGTTTTTCTTTGCCGTTGAACTGATCGAGCAGGGCTTTCCAGATAACATCCATCTCAATCTCGAAGAGTTGGGCAAACACACCGACGTAGGTCATATTCTCGACCCGTGTCCGAAATTCGCGCTTGACTTCGACCTGCCGCATCAACTTTTTAACGGGAATGGCATAATAGGCGACATCGTCGCGTTCTTGCGGGATCTTCAGGTCATCGCGGTAGATGCAGACCCCACCGGACGGAATATTCTGTATATCTTCGGTGACAGTATCCTGATTGTAGGCGACGATGATTTCGGTCGTCTCGCGGCGGGCAATGTAGCCGTCTTTGCTCGCGCGGATCGTGTACCACGTCGGCAAGCCTTTGATATTGGACGGAAATAAGTTCTTGCCGTTGACGGGAATCCCCATGTGGAACAGCGAGCGTACCAGCACGAGGTTTGACGTTTGGCTACCGGAGCCGTTCTGGGTAGCAACCGAAAATGCAAAATCGTTGATAATCGGTTTCGTTAAAGAAGAATTTTTTTGGTCTAAAGGGGCGTTAACAGCCATAATCGCTTGGCACAGAAGCCTGTGCGTGTTCCTTTCTCAAATATCACGGTACTATTGATTAATGCGACTTCATGTTTTGCTCATGATCGTATCGTTCAACAGGATACAACAAATTGTACATCCGTAAAGTACCGTTTTGTTGAGATCAGATATAGGTGTGTCCGCCTGCCTCATCTACAAGCGGACAGTCGTGCATCTCAGCGGACAGCCATCAGCGCGCCGTTGACCTGCTCGACCACACCCACAAAATCACGCCCATTATGCTGGAAGTCGAGCGTGTCCATGTTCAAGCGGACGACCGGACAGGCTATCCAATCGGTGACCCACTCGGCATATAAATCGTTGAGCTGGGCGAGATACGCACGGCTGATATTCTGCTCGAAGTCGCGCCCACGCCGCTGGATATGTGCCATCAGCTTATCGACACTGCTTTCTAGATAGAGCAAGAGCGTCGGCGGTGGCAAGAAGGACGCAATCGCCTGATATAAACTGCGATACGCGTGATAATCACGCTGGCTCATGTTGCCCTGTATGTACAAATTACGGGCGAAAATCTCCGCGTCTTCGTATACCGTGCGATCTTGTAGCACGCTGTTGGGATGATCGATCAACTGACGGTGATGCTCAAGGCGTTTGCCCAAGAAGAACACCTGCGAGTGAAAACTCCAACGGTTCATATCTTCGTAAAAATCAGCTAGGTAAGGGTTCTCGGCATTGGCTTCGTAGAAGGGTTGCCAGCCGAAATGCCCGGCTAAAAGGCGGGTGAGGGTGCTTTTACCCGCGCCGATATTGCCCGCAATGGCGATGAAGTGATTGCCCATGATTGCCTGCTTTCCAGTCGAAACAAATGAATAGAGATCTGATGTATCTGTGCGATACATCATTGATAGCACAAATGATTAAGGCATACGTCGTGTCGTTGTCAGAAATTGGTTAGACTATAACGATTTGGTATGCCCTTAATCATAGCATAATCAGGGCTTAACTGCCTGTGGCGCTTTGTTAAATTTTAACCTGCCGCCACGCTGACGACTACGTCGCGCTGGTCGAGCGTGATCTCCTCGCCATCGCGTGCTGATATGTAGTAAATGCGTACCTGTGCGGTGCCGGTATAGCCCTCGGTTTGTACATCAGTTGACCATAGCATCTCGTCGATGAAGTTGGGGTTATTGACGGTGATAATCTCGCGGCTGATGAGCGTGCCATCGCGTTCTTCCAGCGCGATAATCAGCGTATTCTCGAACAAGCCGCTAGCTGTACCGATGACTTCAATCTGATCGCCACCGACGACCGCTTCGGGCGATGGACTCAAAATCGTGCCGAATGTGCCGTCTGGTCGGTATTGCTCATCAGCGACCACGACGGATGCCAGCGCATAATCCTGGCCGCCTGTATCGTCGATCGGGAAGGCGACGATCAGCAGTTGGCTCGGCTCGCCGTTATAACCATGTTCCAGCGTCACCGACCATCTGCCGGTCTCGGTTGGTGTGATGATCTCCTCAACGAGAACGCTATCATCTGTCAACAGCAGTTGTAGCAGAAAGCCATCGTCTGTCGCGCGATCTTGTGCGCTTCCCATGATTGTAATTGTGTCCGAGTAGATAACCGACCCGCCCAGCGGCGCGTCAATCGTCACTTGCCCCTGTATGATCTCCTGCGTCGGGATTACCTGCACATCGCCACTGGGGGCTTGTGCGCCACACGCGCTGATGAGGCCTGCTATGACTACGACGAGGATTGTTATGCGATATATCATCTGGTTTCGTTTCCTTTTGTTTACGTTTGGAGTTGGGCGAGGCGTGCGACTGCTTCGTGCAGGACATCATCGCGCTTACAATACGAAAAGCGCACATGCTTACTCGTGATGTGTTGATGCTCTGCACTGAAGAAGGCTGACGGTGGGATGCTGGCGACACCGATCTCTTGAATGAGCCACTTGGCAAAGTCATGATCATTGCCATCATAAACGTCCGAAAAATCGCCCATGATGTAGAACGCTCCGTCCGGCGTGTAATCGACCTTGATACCCACGCCTAGCAAGCCATCCAGCAGAATTTGCCGCTTGTGCGTGTACATCGCCTTGAATTCGTCGAAGTACGCTTGTCCTAGCGATAGCCCGTGCGCGATGCCATATTGCGCGGGGTGATGCACGGCGAAGGTCACATTCTGGTGGATGCGCCATACCCCCGTAACCAACTCACGCGCGCCATATACCCAGCCGACTTTCCAGCCCGTCGCGCTGAAGGTCTTCGCGCCACTGCTGACCGTAATCGTACGCTCGAACATCTCTGGCAAGCTCGCAATCGGGATGTGCTGAGCGTCACCATACGTCAGGTGTTCGTACACTTCATCGCTGATGGCGATCACGTCGTGTTCTTTGCACAAATCAGCGATCAAGGTCAATTCGTCCGGCGTGAAGACCCGCCCCGTCGGGTTATGCGGGGAGTTGATCATAATCGCGCGCGTCTTCGGCGTGAAGGCTTGTCGTAAGGCGTCGGGGTCGAATGTCCATTGTGGCGGGTGCATCGGCACGTAGACCGGCTTGCCACCCGCCCATTCGATCGCCGGCAAGTAAATGTCGAAGTACGGCTCTAGCAAAATCACTTCATCGCTGGGGTTGACCACCGCCATAATCGCCGTGAACACGCCTTCTGACGCGCCCGCCGTGACGACGACTCCGGCATCAGGATCGACCGGCAAACCGTACTGATCGGCGGCGTGTCGGGCGATCTGCTGGCGCAGGGGCAAAATACCGTAGCCGGGCGCGTACTGATTAGCACTGCCGGACTGTGCGGCATCGACCATCGCGCTGATGATGGGCGCGGGCGTATCGAAATCGGGCTTGCCCTGTCCTAAGTTCACAGTGTCGAATTGTGCCGCAAAATCGTTAATTTCGGTGAAGATCGTCGTCTCTGCCTGAGCGACGCGATTGGCAATCTTTGGCATAACAATAACATCCTCATATTGGTTTTGTGTATCACAGCGTGGCGTAGATACACATTGTAACCAATCGCCCACGCAACACAACGCTGACTTTTTTCGTTATAATAGCTGTGACACTTGCATATTCCTCATGATATAGGAATGGATATTTTATGCGCGAAAAACCCGAACAACCGGAGAATAACCGTCCCGAAGACAATGACGAAGAGATTGATATTTACGCCATCATTGATGAGGTGAACGATGAACAGCGCCGGGCTGATGTCATCGACGAGACCGAGTTGGTCGAAGCCGATACGCTGAGTGATGCTGAAGACGATGCCGACGACCCCGATGAACACCCCGAACTCGTCCCCCAGCAACCTGATATCGAAGTGCATCTGGTTGAAGAAATCGACCATCCTGAAAGCGACCAAGGCGACGAACCAGCGGTCGACTTCGAGCCGGAAGCTGTCGATCCGATCAGCACGGCTGAGCCATCCGTCACGGTGACCGACATCGACCAAGATAAGCCGGACGCGCAGACCGATGCACCGCCCCAAAAACCAGAATGGAAAGCCGAAGCCGAGCGCATCTACGAAGAGCGACAGGCGAAACAGCGCAAGATGAAAGCCGATCGCGGAAAATACGAAGACGAACGTCAAGCCGAGCGCGAACAGCGCCGCGCTGAAGAAGCACGTAAACAGCGCGAGATAGAAACACGCTTGAAGCAACGGCTAGAAGACGACCGCCGCGAGAAACGCGAAGCCGTCAGCGATATGATGCAACAACTGCGCGAAGAAAAAGAGCGCAAACGCCGCGAACGCGAAGCCGCACTCGAAGAAATCCGCCGTGAACGCGAAGAACGCAGTTATAAGCACCACTTCGAGCGTCAACAACCGGACGACGACGCACAGGCACCACCGCCGCCCGCCCGTGAGTCCTACCCGCCGCCCAAACCAAACACCCCACCGCGCCCGACATCCGAATCGCTGGAGGATCGTCTCGCACGCTTGAGTAAACCAGAACCGGACGACCCCGACACGCCGCCCGATAACGACGATGAGACTGACGCATGAGTCGAAATCGTTTGCACACGTCTGCTGTCGGCTATATGATTGAGCCATGACATCCCAGAGATAGGAGTGACAACTGATGACAGGTTATGGTGACGTTCAGGTGGCACCGTCCATCCTCACGGCAGATTTTACACAATTGGGCGCACAAGTGCGAGAAGCCCAGTCCGCAGGAGCCGATCTGATTCACGTCGATGTAATGGACGGGCGTTTCGTGCCCAATATCACGATGGGGCCGCTAGTCGTCGCGGCCCTACGACCGATTACCACGCTCCCGCTTGACGTACATCTGATGATTGTCGAGCCGGAACGATATATCAAAGCCTTTGCCGAAGCCGGCGCGGATGTGATCAGCGTCCATCTCGAAGCGAGCCCGAACTTGCATCGCACGCTCCAGCAAATCCGCGATTATGGGTGTCGGGTCGGGGTGGCGATTAACCCGCATACACCTGCCGAAGCGCTGGGCGAGATCATCACGATGGTTGATCTTGTCAACGTGATGACTGTCAATCCGGGCTTCGGCGGGCAGAGCTTTATCACCAGCGTCACATCGAAGATCGCACGCTTGCGCGCGATGATCGGTGATGTGCATCAAGCCATCGATATCGAAGTCGATGGTGGCATCAACCTTGAGACAGCCCATCACGCCGTGCAAGCGGGAGCAAACGTCCTCGTCGCGGGGTCGGCGGTGTTCGGGCATCCGGACGGCATCACCGCCGGCATTACTGCGATCCACGCGACGCTTGAACGCGAGCTAGAGTGAATGGAAGCGTCAATCGGCGATTAGGAGCGTATCACCAGCTTGCACATAGCACTGACAATCATTCGCGACCAGTTCTGCGTAAAAGCCGCGCCGCCCGTTATCTAACCACTGTAGCGTATGTTTGAGTTCCGCGCCTGTGATCGTATCTTGCGCGCAGAAGATGCTGAACTCGCGGCAGGGCGGCGCGGGGATGACCTGCGTCAGCTCGATGAGGTTGTCATCATGACGAATGAACAGACGTTTGCCAACGATATCCAGCGCGTTGTCCTTGTCGGCCTGCACGATGATATTCTCGCCGCCGATACCATCGACCATATGTCTGCCGAAGCGTGCGCGCATCGCGTCGTAATGATGGGTGAAGCCCAGCGAGATTTTGTTATCACCGCGATAGCGCGATTGCGGATGATGGACATGATGCACATCGACGATTTCTTCGCCCTCCTGTACTCCCATGATGCCATCTGCGGTCAAGTGTAGACAATCGACCGTCAGCAAAGGCGTTGGACGATAGACGCGCTCATCGTTGACGTAGGTTTTCATCTGATTGCGCTGAATTTGTACGAATTGAATCGTTCCGATTTTTTGCATGAGGCATCCTGTGATATTCGTGATTTCTCGTACTATACATCGCTAGCGATGACAATTCGCTTACGCTTAACCACGGCTTAATCATTTCGTCAAAATATACAATTCCGCTCGGCTTTGATGATCGTGGCTTGGGCAAATCTCATGAAACGACGTTAAGAGAACTTGCAATGCCCCTGCTCGTGTTTTAATATTCAGGTGTGTGAATCAGGGCAACTGAGGGAGACCGAGACGTGCAAGCCTACCGCATTGATGTCTTTGAGCGACAAACCACTTTGACCAACAACAAATGGGTGAAAACCGCCCATCAAATGAACATATCGACTCTTACGGGCTGTCAAACGGCTCGTATTTTTTTTGTACAGGGCGATCTCAGCGTTGAGGATGTATATCGCCTGAGCCGCGAATTGCTGACTGACCCTGTGACCGAGACTTATCAGGTTGACACTGTGCCGCATGATGACCTGTTCATCGATGTGACCTTACAGGCGGGCGTTACTGATCCTGTTGCCGAGAACTTGATCCGCGCCGCCGGTCATCTTGGCATCACGATTGCACAGGCGGCAACCGGACAGCGCTTCATCCTCACGGGTGATCTGAGCGCGGCGGACTTGCATCAACTGGCGACCAAAGTCTTTTCTAATCCGGTGGTACAACGGCATACGATCAATCAAGCGATTGACCCGCCTTTCATCGCGCCGACTGCAAGTGATGGCTTAGTTGAGTCGGTTTCTCTATGCGATGCCAGCGACGACGACTTGCTCGCCATCAGCAAAGAGCGCCGCCTCTCGCTTGACCTGCGCGAGATGCAAGCGGTGCAGGCGTGGTATCGTGATGAAGGACGCGAGCCAACCGACGTTGAACTGGAGATGATCGCGCAGACGTGGAGCGAACACTGTGTCCATAAAACTTTTCGGGCGCGGATTCGCTTTGAAGATGCTGATGGCACTGTTGAAATTGTCGATGGCTTGCTCAATCAGTATATCCGCGCCGCGACTGAGCGCGTGAACAAAGACTGGGTGCGCTCGGCATTTGTCGATAACGCGGGCATCGTCGCCTTCAACGATCAGTTCGACCTAGCATTCAAAGTCGAGACGCACAATCATCCGTCTGCGCTCGAACCCTTCGGCGGGGCGAATACAGGAGTTGGCGGAGTCGTGCGCGATATTCTCGGCGTGAGCGCGAAGCCGATCGCCAACACGGATATTCTGTGCTTTGGCGAGCAGGACATGCCCGATGATGACTTGCTCGATGGCGTTCTGCATCCGCGACGGATTCAAGATGGTGTCGTGCATGGTATCGAAGACTACGGCAACAAGATGGGCATCCCGACGGTCAACGGCGCGATTATCTATGATCGTGGCTACACGGCGAATCCGCTGGTGTACTGTGGCTGTCTCGGTATTCTCCCGCGTGATAGCCATCGTACGAACGCACAAACCGGTGATTACATTGTCGTACTCGGTGGGCGCACAGGGCGCGATGGTCTGCGCGGCGCGACCTTCAGCAGTATGGAGATGGACACCAGCACCAGCGATATCGCGTCAATCAGCGTGCAAATCGGGCATCCGATCAACGAGAAGCAGGTGCAAGAAGTGATCTTACGCGCACGCGACGAAGGTTTATACACGGCAATCACGGATTGTGGCGCGGGGGGCCTCTCGTCAGCAGTCGGCGAGATGGGCGAGCATCTGGGCGCAGAGGTGCAATTACAAGCTGTCCCCTTGAAGTACGCGGGGCTACGCCCGTGGGAAATCTGGCTGAGCGAAGCCCAAGAACGAATGGTGATGGCTGTCCCACCGCAGAGCTTCGACCGTCTGCAAGCCATCGCCGATGGGCAAGATGTCGAGATTACGACTATCGGCACTTATGGCAACGACGACCTGCGCTTGATTTTGCACTATGGCGATGATGTTGTGTGCGATATTAGCATGGATTTACTGCACAATTGCCTACCACGCCGTGAGTTGGTCGCCAAATGGGAGACCCCACAACAACCAACAAAATCTAATACGCGGACGACGCAAGCCTCGTCCTTACGAGATACCTTATTAAAGCTACTCACGCACCCCAACATTCGCAGTAAAGAAGAGATCGTGCGCCGCTATGACCACGAGGTACAGGGCGGTACGGTCGTAAAGCCTTTCGTCGGCATCGAACAGCATGTCGGCGGCGATGCGGCGGTGGTCGTGCCGATTGAAACGAAGCACAAGACAGGGGGCGCGGGTATAAAAGGCGTTGCGCTCTCCGTCGGCATCTGCCCGCAGTATGGCGCAACTGACCCCTACGCGATGGCATGGGCGGCAGTCGATGAGGCCTTCCGTAATTTAGTGGCGGTCGGCGCTGACCCTGACCAAGTATCGCTACTCGATAATTTTTGCTGGGGCAACCCGAATTTACCCGACCGCCTCGGTTCGCTGGTGCTAGCGGCGAAAGGCTGTCATGATGCGGCGGTTAGCTATAACGCGCCCTTCATCAGTGGCAAGGATAGCTTGAATAACGAATACACCGATGCCGATGGCACACGCCACGCTATCCCCGGCACGCTGTTGATTAGCGCCATGGGTATCGTGCCCGATGTGCAGAAAACTGTCACCATGGACTTGAAAGAAGCGGGTCATCTGCTCTATGTGATTGGCGAAACCCGCGATGAAATGGGTGGCAGTCACTATAACATGGTCACCGGTATCCACGGCGGGACAGTCCCGCAACCGAACGAAAACGCGCTTGAGACCCTGCGTGCCTTACACAAGGCGATACAAGCGGGCTTAGTCGTCTCGTGCCATGATGTGAGTGAAGGCGGACTCGCGGTCGCGCTTGCCGAGATGTGCATCGCAGGTGGTTTGGGTGCTGAGATGTCTCAACACGCCCTTGGCGGCATTGCTGAAATGGATACTGACGCGCAAAAACGGGTGCTGTTCTCTGAAACAACGGGACGTTTTCTCGTTGAGTTATCGACAGAGAATCAATCAGCCTTTGACCTGTTGTTGCGGGATGCAGGGATAGCCTTTGACCTGTTCGCTACTGTCGTCGCAGAGGCGGGTGTCAAATTAACGGCATCTACAAACACACCTATTGCACTCGCTGAACTCGAACGCGCGTATCGTGGCGATGCCTTCGTCCCTAGCCCCTCTCCCGCATGGCGCGGGGAACAAAACGCAACCGTGAGCAAACCCACGCGCACGCCATCGACGCGACAGGGCAAACCGAAGGTGCTGATCCTGCACGCGAACGGCACCAACCGCGACCATGATGCCGCGCTCGCCTGTGAACAGGCTGGCGGTGAGCCGGAGATTGTGCATATCAATCAATTGCTCAACGGTGACCGCAACATGCGCGATTATCATATGCTGGTCGTGCCGGGCGGTTTCAGCTATGGCGATGATTTGGGCGCGGGTCAGCTATGGGCGCAGGATTTACGCTATCGCATCGGTGATGACCTGCAAGCCTTCGCGGATGAGGGGCGTCCGGTGCTGGGGATTTGTAACGGGTTTCAGGTATTGCTCAAATCGGGTTTATTGCCGAATACCGATTTCGCGTCCGGTGATGCGCGGGATGTGACGCTCACCTATAACGAACGCCGCCAATTCGAATGTCGCTGGACGTATCTTAAGCCGAATCCGCATAGCGTCAGTCTGTTCACTGAAGGCATAGACGACCTGCTGTATGTGCCGGTGGCGCATGGCGAAGGGTGCGTGATGACCCGCAATCAAGACGCGCTCGATGCGCTGTGGCAAAACGGGCAAGTCGCTCTGACCTACGTCGATAGTGCGGGTCATCCGGCAAGCTACCCGCTGAATCCCAACGGCAGTATCAGCGGTATCGCCGCGCTCAGCAACGCGCAGGGCAACGTCATGGGTTTGATGCCGCACCCCGAAGACCACATTTTCGTGTGGCAACACCCGCGCTATCATCGCGGTGAGGTGGGCAATCGTGGGCTGGTGCTGTTCGAGAATGGGATAAAATACAGTTGAGGGACGAGAGTTATGCTGACACATCAAGAACTCATGGACGCGACCGAACACACGCTAGATACGGTGAACATCGACGGACTCGGCGATAAGATACAGGGCAAGGTGCGCGCGAGTTACACGCGGGATGATAAGCGCATTTTGATAACGACGGATCGCGTATCCGCTTTTGATAGAATACTAGGATTAATCCCCTACAAAGGACAGGTGTTGAATCAACTGAGCGCGTGGTGGTTCGAGCAGACGAAAGATATTGTCGCCAATCACCTGCTGAGTGTGCCCGATCCCAATGTGACGGTCGCCAAAGAAGCCTCTGCTTTGCCGGTGGAAGTTGTCGTGCGCGGGTACATCACAGGGGTTACTAGTACGTCCCTCTGGACGCTCTACGCGCAGGGTAATCGCCAAGCTTATGGCATCATGCTACCGGAGGGCTTGCAGAAGAACGATCCCTTGCCCGAACCGATCATTACGCCGACGACTAAAGCCAGTCACGGGCATGATGAGCGCATCACGAGCGACGATGTGATCGCACGCGGCTTGATGTCCGCCGCTGTCTGGCGCGATGTACAGGCGAAAGCGCTGGCGATCTTCAAGCGCGGTCAAGCAATCGCCCAGACGGCAGGCTTGATACTGGTCGATACCAAGTACGAGTTCGGGCTAATCGATGGCGAGATCGTCTTGATTGATGAAGTCCACACGCCGGATAGTAGCCGTTACTGGACGCGCGCGTCTTACGACATTGGCAAGCCGCAGAACATGAGTAAGGAATTCTTACGGGAATGGTTCAAAGCACAGGGATATATTGGAGAGGGCGAGCCACCGACCATGCCCGCCGATTTCATTGCACAGGTCGCCGCCCGTTATATCGACGTTTATGAGCAACTCACCGGTACGACATTTGTCGCCGGCGAGCAACCCGCGCACGCCCGCATCAAACGTCATCTAGCACCGTTCGCACAGTAGATGTTAGTCACCGTTGCAACACCCAACCTGAAGATCAGAGTACCGTTCGCACATCTAGAGCTTAATCAGGGAAAATCATGTCACAACCGATTCAATTGACCGATAGCACCAATATAACCGATAAACCGCGTGAAGAATGCGGTGTGTTCGGCGTGTATGCCCCCGGGCGCGATGTCGCCCGCCTGACTTTCTTCGGCTTGTACGCGCTTCAACATCGCGGACAAGAAGCCGCCGGTATCGCCACCAGCGATGGTCAACGCTCGTATATCCATAAAGATATGGGCTTGGTCTCGCAAATTTTCGATGAGCGCGTGATGTCAATGCTCGACGGGCATCTCGCCATCGGGCATAACCGCTATTCGACAACGGGTAGCCAGCACGTTCGTAACGCACAACCCTATTTAATCGAGACCATGCACGGGCCGCTGGGCGTGGCACACAACGGTAACCTGACCAATGCGCTCTCACTGCGGCAGTTGTTGCTCAGTCGCGGCGTAGGCTTATCATCGACCAGCGATACCGAGATGATGACACAAATCCTCGCCGCCCCGACGAACGTTTGGGAAGATGAAAATATCGACATTACCAGCGAAACCGGCGATAACTGGATCGGGCGCATCCGCGCGATGATGCAAATCGTCGATGGCGCGTACTCGCTGGTGCTGATGACCCGCGACGCGATCTATGCCGTCCGTGACCCGCACGGCTTGCGCCCGCTGAGCATCGGCAAGCTCGATGACGGCTACGTCGTCGCTAGCGAGACCTGTGCCCTCAGCACGATCGGCGCGGAATATATCGACTACGTGCAACCCGGCACGATCGTCCGCATCAATGCTGATGGCATGACGACTTTTCAGGGGGTTGAGCCCGCGCCTAAGCGTGCGTTGTGCGTGTTTGAATACGTTTACTTCGCGCGCCCCGATAGTGTCCTTGACGGACAAGTGGTTCACGCGGCACGCCATCGCATGGGCGAAGTGCTAGCCGAGGAAAGTCCGGTCGAAGCTGATCTGGTCATTGGTGTGCCGGATAGCGCAACGCCGGCAGCGATCGGCTTTGCTAAAGCGGCCGGTATTCCCTTCGGCGAGGGCTTGACCAAGAATCGCTACATCGGGCGTACCTTCATCCAACCTGACGATAATCTTCGGAAAGCCAGCGTCAATCTCAAGTACAACGCGCTGACATCCAACCTGCGCGGTAAGCGCGTGGTGCTGGTCGATGATAGCATCGTGCGCGGCAACACTGTCGGGCCGATCGTCCAACTCCTGCGCGATGCTGGCGCAACCGAAGTGCATGTGCGCGTGTCATCGCCGCCCATCAAGCACCCGTGCTTCATGGGGGTCGATATGGCGACCTACAAAGAATTGATCGCGGCGAATCTCAATATTGATGAAATCTGCGAAAAAGTCGGCGCGGATAGCCTCGGCTATTTGACCCTGCCGGGCTTGTTAGATGCCATCGCTGATGTCGTCGGCTTCCGCAATAACTATTGCAATGCGTGCTTCAGTGGCGATTATCCGATTGACATCCCGGAATGGCTCTTCGAAAATGAGCGTGATAAGACCCTGTTCGAGAGTGTATGGGGCTGATGCTTCTGCCTGTGATGTGACACGGTAGGCATGTATGATGTGAACCAGCGTAAGGAGACTTGATTGATGGCAAATGCTCTTGTCATCGGTGGCGGTGGACGCGAACACGCCATCGCGTGGAAACTCGCACAATCGCCACAGGTGGCGCGTGTGTACGTCGCGCCGGGTAACGGTGGCACGACGCACAATATCGACCTACAGCCCGATGACTTTGACGGACTGATCGCCTTCGCACGCGCGCAGGATGTCGCGTTGACGGTCGTCGGGCCGGAACTCCCGCTGGCAAACGGCATCGTCGATGCTTTCCAGATGGCGGGTTTAGCGATCTTCGGGCCGGTACGCCAAGCCGCACAGATCGAAGCCAGCAAAGCCTTCGCTAAGGATTTTATGACCGAGCAGGGCATCCCGACCGGCGAGTATTACACCACCGATGATTATTACGAAGCGCGTAAATTCCTTGAGGAATACCGACAACCGGTCGTCGTCAAAGCGTCTGGTCTGGCGGCGGGCAAGGGCGTGATTATCACGGATACCCGCCAAGAAGCGGGCATGGCGATTCATCAAATTATGGAAGATCGTGCTTTTGGCACAGCTGGCGAGATCATCGTGATCGAAGAACGCCTGAGCGGGCGCGAGGTCTCGGTGCTGGCATTCTGCGATGGGACGACTGTCAAGCCGATGGTGATGGCGCGAGACTATAAGCGGGCTTTAGTTGGCGATAAAGGTTTGAATACGGGTGGCATGGGGGCGATCGCGCCGCTGACCGATGTGAGCGACGCTTGGATTGCTGAGATCACGGCGACAGCTCTACAGCCCGTTCTCGATGGCATGAACGCGCTTGGTACACCTTACAAAGGCGTGTTATACGCGGGCTTGATGCTGACTGATGACGGCGCAAAGGTGTTGGAGTATAACTGTCGCTTCGGTGATCCTGAGACACAGGTGATTTTGCCATTGCTGAAAACCGACCTGTACGACGTTCTGCAAGCTTGCATCGCGGGGACGCTCGACCAACTGACGCTGGCATGGCACGACAAAGCCTGCGCGACCGTCATCTGCGCGTCGCTGGGTTATCCTGAAAGCTATCCCAAAGGCTTAACGATCAGTGGCCTCGATGCAGTGGATGACGACGTGATTGTATTCCATGCGGGTACACGCACAGACGCTCACGGGCAGATTGTCACGGCAGGTGGGCGCGTCCTCGCGGTGACGGCTATCGCGGATGATACCGCGCAAGCCCTGCAACGCGTTTACGCCAATGTCGATCGCATCGACTTTGATGGCATGCACTATCGCACAGATATTGGTCACGTATACGATGAATAGGCGACCGACAAAGGACAAACGATGACGCAAGAAGAAAGCAATTATGCCCGATCTGGTGTCGATATTGATGCCGGACAAACGGCGGTCGATCTCATGAAAGACGCGGTACGGGCAACTTATACGCCTGATGTATTGTCCGATACAGGCAACTTCGGCGGCTTATTCGCGGCGACAGCCTTGCAAGCGATGACAGCGCCGATTCTCGTCGCCTCGACCGATGGCGTGGGGACAAAGACGAAAGTCGCGGCGGCGCTCGATCGCTGGGATAGCATCGGGCAAGACCTCGTCAATCACTGTATCAATGATATTCTAGTGCAGGGCGCACGTCCGCTTTTCTTCCTCGATTACGTCGCTAGCTCGAAGCTGATTCCGGCGCAAATCGCGGCGATTGTCAGCGGGATGGCGCAGGCTTGCCAGCATGCCGGCTGTGCCTTACTCGGCGGCGAAACGGCTGAAATGCCCGGCGTATACGCGATGGGCGAAGTTGATGTCGTTGGTACGATTGTCGGCGTGGTCGATCGGGCGCAATTGCTGGATGGCAGTCGCATCCAAGCCAATGACGTGATTATCGGTCTGCCTAGTAGCGGCTTGCATACCAACGGCTATTCGCTGGCGCGAGCTGTCCTCGCTGATGAGGACTGGACAACACATCACGCGCAACTGGGTATGAGCATCGGTAGTGCTTTGTTACAGGTGCATCGTCCGTACATCCAGCAGATACAAGCCTTGCGCGCTGCCGATGTCGATATTCGCGGATTGGTACATATCACTGGCGGCGGTATTGTCGATAATCTGCCACGCGTGCTACCGGAGACGGTCACGGCGATCATTGACCGCACATCGTGGACATGCCCGCCACTTTTCGATCTGATACAGACGATCGGCGCGATCGATACTGCTGAGATGTACCGCGTCTTTAACATGGGTATTGGCATGATTGTGATCGTGCCGCCAGCAGATGCCGAACGTGTCAGCGCGATCATTGATGATGCCGGGCGTATCGGACGGGTGGTCGCTGGCACTGGTACGGTAACGTTTGAGGGGGCGTGAATGCGATTGCTTGTCTTGATTTCTGGCGGCGGGACGAACTTACAGGCGATCATTGATGCGATTGATGCCGGACATCTCACGGCGGAGATTGTCGCGGTTATCTCTAATCGCAAAGCGGCATACGGCTTACAACGCGCCGAAAACGCAGGTATCGAGACGCTGTATGTGCCGCTGAAGCCCTACCGTGATGCGGGCAAATCGCGACTAGACTACGATGCTGATCTCGCTAAGACAGTCAAAGCGTACGCCCCCGATTTGATCGTACTCGCGGGGTGGATGCACATTCTCAGCCCGGCTTTTCTCGATCAGTTCCCACAAGCGGTGATTAACTTACATCCGGCGTTGCCGGGCGAGTTCGCCGGGACGAATGCCATCGACCGTGCGTATGACTCGGCTCAACAGGGCGAGATCAGGCGCAGTGGTGTGATGGTACATCATGCCATCCCCGAAGTTGATGCCGGATCGGTGATTATCCAAGCCGAAGTCCCGATTTTGCCCGATGACACCCGCGCTGACTTTGAAGCGCGTATGCACGCGACCGAACACCAAGTGCTGGTGAAAGCGATCAACCTATGGGCAGATACGTATCTATAATCACCACCTACCAAATGAACACGAACCGAAGATAGGCAAGCGCTATGCAACACCAAGACCGTATTGAAGCGATCACCGGACAGCGCGTCAAGTCAGCGCGTCGTCTCAGTGGCGGCATGATCGGCACGGTTTATCATGTCACGCTGGCTGACCGCACGCAGTTGGTCGCCAAGGTGAGCCAACAGAGCGATAGCACGCTGGACATTGAAGGGCGCATGTTAACTTACCTGAACCAGCACAGTGAGTTACCCGTGCCACAAGTCATTCATAGCTCGTCGGATTTACTACTGATGACTTTTATCGACAATTGGGGTGCCATCAATGCGGATGTTCAGCGCGATGCCGCAATTGCTGTCGCGCGTTTGCATCAAGTGCGGGGCGATGCCTTCGGTCTCGAGTTTGACACCCTGATCGGGAGCTTACATCAGCCCAACCCGCACTATGATAGCTGGATTGATTTCTTTCGTGAGCAACGTCTGCTGTATATGGCAGATGTCGCGCATGATGCCGGACAACTGCCGTCAGACATCTATCGACAAATACAAGCCTTCGCCCCTAAGTTGGATGATCGCCTGCTCGAACCGGTGTATCCGGCTTTGATTCATGGGGATATGTGGGGCGGGAACGTCCTCGCCGATGGTCAGCGTTTGGCGGGTTTCGTCGATCCTGCGATTTATTACGCGCATCCTGAAATCGAACTGGCGTTCACGACTTTATTTGGTACGTTCGGCCCGCCTTTTTTCGAGCGTTATCAAGCGCTACAGCCGATCGCGGCGGGCTTCTTCGAGCAACGGCGCGATATTTACAACCTATACCCGCTCTTAGTGCATGTGCGCTTGTTCGGGGGCGCTTACGTCGGGCAGGTGGCACGCATCCTCAAACAGCTGAACTGAGGCGCTCAATCACATCCGCTAGCGTATATGCCTTGCCGATCTCCCACGCGCTTTGCGTTATCGCTGAGCCAACGTCGGACTCGAGCTGGAAAATCAGGCGCTCGGCATCATCCTGTATAGCCTCTGGCATATCGTCGTCGTTCAGCAAGAAGGCATATAGCTCGACAGCGATGCTCGCTTGCTTCAGGTATGTGTATAGCTTGGCGATCATCAGCAATCGCCGCCCAATACGCTCGGCATCGCCGCTTTCAGCACCGATGAGCCACGCCTTGCCGCGCTCGTCGATTGCCTCTTCGAGCGCGTCGAGATCGAAAAGATCGTTATGGGCGTTATGCTCGGAGACGTTCAAACCGATGTGTTCGGCTTCTACACTGACGCGCAGAGGCGACACGTCGTTGAAAATGCGGAAGAAAACATACGTCAAGCCGAACGATGAACCCGATCACGACCGCGCTCGCTGTACCGACATACGCCGCCGATGCCGTGATAGCGACCAGACCCGCTAATGCGCCGTTCATCAGCGACATGACCGAGGCTTGCTGAACGGTCGCATAACTGACGAGTAGAGCCGCCAGCATCCCCGCCGGCGAAGAGCGTATTGGCGATCACGGCGATGACGGTCGTATTCGCCTCGTTGTCATCGACCACTAAGATTTTTGCCGTATCCGCCATGTTGTGCCTTTTCTGTTTGTGTGTTCTTGACGCTATATTTATGTAGGTTCTATTATATCGTGATCTGTTGTGATGTGATAATTGAAAGCGCAGATTATCAGTCGGGCGCGTCGTCGAAATCGGCAGAGTTCAAGCGTTGTTCTAGGATACGATCCGGCGAGAAGTCGTGCAGTTGCAGGTAATACGCCGCCGCTGACCAGAGTGCATCCTGTGGCATCAAACCGATCAATTCTGACTCGGCGATTAACACGCCGTAGCGTGCTGCCTCGCGCCGGACGGCCTCTAGCACCAGATGGACAGGTGTGCGCTTGTAATCGGTCAAATTCATGCTGACCTGTGCGCGTCCATCAACCTGTAAGCCCAGCGCCTTGACTCCGACGAAGCCGCCGTTCGACTGGCGAATTGTGCGCGCAATGTGACGGGCGATGCGTACATCATCGCTATTGAGATATACGTTGTAGGCGATGAGTGCCGACCGCGCACCAATGGCGACCGCGCCCGCTGTGCCGATCTGTGGTGCGCCAAAATCAGGATGACGCCCGGGCGTGTCGATATTTTGCTTGAGAGCTTCGTATTCACCGCGCCGGATGTGAGCGAGATTGCGACGCTGGGCTGTCGTCGCCGCCGCTTCGTACAGATACACAGGAAGGGCTAGTTCACGCCCGACACGAGCGCCCAACTGGCGGGCGAGATCGGCACATTCTGCCAGCGTGATGTCGGCGATCGGCACGAGTGGCACGACATCGGTCGCTCCGATGCGCGGATGAACGCCACGATGCGCGTCCATATCGATTACATCAGCAGCGACACGTATCGCATCGAACGCGGCGGATAAAACAGCTGTAGGCGTGCCGGCGAAGGTGACGACCGTTCGATTATGGTCGCTGTCGCTGGTCTGGTGCAGGACGCGCACGCCACGCACGCGGTCGATCGCCGCTATAATTTGTGCGATGACATCGGCGCGCCGCCCCTCTGAAAAGTTCGGTATGCACTCGACAATCGGTGGCATAGGGTCTGTCCTCATAAGCTAGTTCTACAAGTCAACTGTCGCATCGCTTATCATGCTCGATTAAGCTGATGTCGCTATAATTTACATCAGCAATAGTGACAATATATGTAACGGGTATTCCCGATAGAAAGATAAAACGATGTCAAGCAATTTTGATGTGATGTACGAGCAAACGTCGATCGGGCGACCGATTGATCCATCTTACTTCCCGAATCTACTGATTTTAATCGTAATGCCGATCGTCGGTATCATCGCCGGTCTATGGTCGCTGTTCAACGGTGAGACGCTGTGGCAGGCGACTCAAGCCGGTCTCTGGACGGGGGCGGTCGCCTTGCTCACGTGGATTTTAGCGCGTGAGATCGACATTGATCACGATTATTCGGCATTTGTCGGTGTAGGACTGGCAGTGCTGGCGATGCTCAGCTTTGGATCGCCACCGGTCGGCGTGTTCGCCTGTTTTCTGCTCGTGCCACTCACCCGTATTGTGAGTCGCATCGTCGGCCCTGAGCCTAAACTGACGGACTCAGCGCAGGTTATCGTTCTCTCGCTGGTGGTCGCGTATTTCGCCAATTGGATTATCCTGCTCGTGGCGATACTCGCGCTAGTCGTCGATGCGCTATTGATCAACCCACTTCGGCGGCATCTCGCCTTTGCCGGTGCAGTCGCGCTGATTTTCGTCGGGCGTATTGTGATACTCGATTACGACAGCCTCGGCACGCTCTCGGCACAGTACTGGGGCGCGTTGATCGTCATCAGCCTGCTTTACGGCTTGACGATCATCACCACGCGTGCGATGCAACAAGGGTGTGATTTGCCCGACTACACGCTGGATGTCAAGCGCGTGCGGGCGGCGATGGTCATCGCCCTCGCTGGTGCGATCATCGTCGCGCTGTGGAATGGGGATACGGGCATGATTTTGATGCTCCCGTTGTGGGCGGCATTATTGGGCGCGGGCTTGTATAATATCCCGCACATCATCCGAACATTGATCGCTACCCAACAGAAAGCAGGCTAATCTTATGTCTTTACCGGTCGATGAACAAATCACATTCCTGTACACCACCGATATTCAAACCGCGATTCCTTTTTACGAAGATGCCCTCGGTCTGGAACTCGCGCTCGATCAAGGTGGGTGCCGCATTTACCACGTCAACGGGCGCACGTCTTACATCGGTATCTGCCAGCGCGAAGTCCCGCGTGAGCCGAATGGCGTGATCTTCACCTTCGTCACGCAGGATGTCGATGCGTGGTACGAGCGCATCACGTCCAAGGGCATCACCTGTGAACACGCGCCACGTACCAATCATGATTACGGCATCTATCACTTTTTCGTCAAAGACCCCAACGGCTATCTGATCGAAGTGCAACGCTTCCTCAATGATGATTGGGATCAGTCCAAATCGTGATGTGAGCGTCATTCCGCGTTTTGGGTGGTCTCACCGACGAAGCGATACCCGACACCGTATTCGTTGTGGATATAGGTCGGGTTTTTATGATCAGGTTCGATCTTGCGGCGCAAGTGTGAGACGTAAATGCGCGGGTAATGATGCTCGCTGGTGTATTCTGCACCCCATACCGTCTCCAACAATTGCTGGAAGCTCAACACTGCATCTGGATTACGGATGAAAGTTGCGAGGAGCTTGAACTCAGTCGGTGTGAGGCGAATCTCCTCGCCTTCGATCGACACGCGGCGCGTCTTCAGATCAACGTTGAGATAGTCGTCGTTGTATGCCATGATGGTCGGCGTATCGTCGTTCAGGCGTGCCCGTCGCATCAGTGCCTTGATCCGCGCATGAAATTCGATCTTGCCCAACGGTTTAATCATGTATTCGTCCGCGCCACGGTTTAGCCCTTCGGCGATGTCCTGTTCGCTGATGGCGTGGGCCGTCATCATCAAGATCGGCACGTTTGAAATTTCGCGGATGCGCTCGCAAATCTGGAGACCGTCCATCTTCGGCAAGGCGACATCCATCACCACAAGGTCCGGCAAAGTCTCTTGATAGAGCTTGAGTCCTTCGAGACCGTCATGCGTGACGGTGACATCGAACTCGTGCCGCTTCAAGTCAATCTGCAACAAACGAGCGAGTTCCTTATCATCTTCAATGATGAGAACTTTCTGCGCCATGATTCCCCTACTTTCGTCAAGCCTGTTGATTTAACAATGGAGCATATTGTAGCATTATCCGCGTCCTCGTGCGACAAGCGACCTGCTAATCGCACGATTTTTACAAGTTCTATAGTATAGAAAGAATACACTTGTGCCGTACTTTGTCGAGCCCCCCCCGCCATCGTCATCATCGCAGATGGGATCTGCAAACACCCATCCGCCTGCTCATCATACCCTGCTGACACAAGGCCTGCTGGATAGCTTGCCGGGTGTGCTGGTGTGGATAGCGTTCGTATTCACCATTATCACGGCGATTATCGCGCCAATGGTGGCGCTAACGGTCGGTGCGTTGGTCAGCTTGTATACCGCGCTTCGCTTTTGTATCGCGGCAGTGGCGCATAATATCGGCTTGCAGAAAATCCATGAGTGGGAGCATACCGATTGGTATCGCTATTATGAAGCCCATGCCGACGCGAGCGCCCTCGCGTGGGAGGATGTTTTGCATGTGGTGATTATCCCCAACTATGATGAACCATTGCCCCTGCTTCAGCGCACCTTAACCGCACTTGCACAGCAATCACAAGCGCGTGAGCGTCTGGTGATCGTGCTGGCGATGGAAGCCCGCGAAGCTGGCGCACAAGACAAAGCGCGTCAGTTACAGGCACAATTCACCGATGCGTTCAAGGCGGTGTACTACACCCTGCATCCGCAGGGCTTGCCGGGCGAGATGCGCTGTAAATCGGCGAATGAAGCATGGGCCGGGCGCTGGATTAAGCAGGCACTCGTCGATGAGCAGAGCTACGTGCTGGATCACATCTGCGTCACGACACAGGATGCCGATACGCGCTGGCATCCGCGCCACTTCGCCGCGTTAACCGCTTTATTCGCGCTGGATAGCGAGCGTCATTTGCGCTTCTGGCAAGCGCCGATTCGTTATCATGGCAACATCTGGCAGATTAACCCCCTGCTACGCATCGTCAACGCCTACGCGACAGCTTTTGAGCTTGCGTATCTCGCGGCGCCGTGGTGGTTGGCCCTGCCGATGTCGTCGTATGCGCTCAGTTTACGTTTGTTGCACGAGAGCGATTACTGGGATGGCGATGTGATCGCCGATGAGTGGCATATGTTCATCAAAGCCTATTTCATCCATCAAGGGCGAGTGACGTTATCACCGGTGATGTTGCCCTTTCTGGCAGATGCGACGACGGGTAAAACGCTGAGTGACGAAATCCGCGAACGCTACTTGCAGACTCTACGTCATGCGTGGGGCAGTAAAGAGGTTGGCTATGCGCTTGGCAATCTCGTTTGCTATCCGGCAGTGCCGCGCTGGTCGGCGTTGCGCTTATGCTTGCGTATCGCTCATGACATCTTGATGGCGGGTGCGGGTTGGGTCTTACTGACAGTCGGTGTGCAATTGCCGATCATCTTGCATCCCGATGTTGTGCCGTTCAACCCCTTTTTAGGAGATACGATAGCTGAGGGCTTGATGGGCATCCTTACCAGTCCGATCTGGTTGACGATTGTTGGGGCGGGGGCAGTGGTGATCTCGCTGGCGATTTTGTTCTGGCATCGGGATGTGCAGGTACGCCCTGCCCGTACAACTGTGCCGACACCCGCTGAACGCTTCTGGTCGGCTATCAGCTTGCCCCTGATGCCGCTTCTGACGCTCATCGTGCTGGCGATTCCCGCTATTCAAGCACAGACAAAGCTCATGCTCGGTCAAGCTCTGCAATTTCGCGTCAGTCGTAAGCAATGATTATGTGCCCGGCACGGTATCGGGTTCGCAGGCGGGAACGTTTAAGGTCTCGATATTGGGGGCATAATGTCGCGTCCCAAAGACATACGTATAACCCGTGACCAATAACGGCTCTTCGTTGACGTTATTTTGGAATAGATCATATTCAACTTCGTACCACACATTGTTATTACCCGGAGCGCGGCAGACGATTTGAATCGACTGTAAGGGGGTGATGTTGCCGGTCTGCGTGCGCGTACAATCGGAGTCATTATCACAGGAAGGCGGTGCGTCGAACAGCGGCAAGGTTTGCTCGCTGATGTTGATCAAAAGCGATTGTCGGGGGTTGGTATTGGCGGCTTCCGTCAGCTGAGTGACCAGCTCGGGATCGCGATCGACAGTCGTCTGATTTGCTTGTAAGGGTGCAGTCGCTGTTACGTCGCCGACCGTTGCAATCGCAGTTGGACTAGGAATGGTCGTGCTGGTCGGCACGATGACAGCGGTCGGTGGTGGTTGCGAGACGTTCCGTAATGCACGTCGAACGTCGTTCATACCAATGCCAATCAAGCGCGAGTATACCTCACTGAGAATCACAAAGGTGATGGCAAGCACGACCACGGCGGTAATCCAGCGTCCCACACGATATGACACAATTTGCAGGGCAAATTCAGCACTGCGACCGGGAAAATAATCGAGAATTGTATAGCGCAACCACGGCGGGATGCTGTCCTGCCGGCTTTTGGGCGCGTAAGGTTGGGCATAGTTGGGCGCTGTCGTTCTCATCGTCGCTGGCATATTATCAGCGAGGTTCGATGTCGGTAATGGCAATTGTTGGACGAGCGCGCTCATATTTTCGGCAAAGGTCTCATCATCGTGAATTTCGAGCATGGGGTGATTGAGTAAGGGGCGTAACGGTTGCGGCATCTCTTGCTCGGGTGGCGCGAGCGTCCCATGAACGAGTAGCGGGATGATTTGTGGCGGTGCGCCATCCGCCTTGAGTACTCTTGCTAGGGCACGCAATTCCTCAGGGGTTTGCCGACGCAAGCGCGGAAGCCAATCCTGCCCGATGATGACCAGCGCAACATCGACCTGATCTAGAAAATCACGCTGAGCTTTCCAGTCCACATTCGCGCCTGACCAGACGATTTGCTTGTGATTGTAGCCCCACTCGTGGATCAAACTATCGTGCATACGCCTGGCAATCTCTTGTGTGCTTGATTGATGAAAGATGATGATATTTGTCATGCAAATCCTGAGGGTGGTTATAGACAATTTGCCCGTATTATAGCCGAAAATGCCAATCATGTTGGATATAAAAACGGGCAGTCAGCATGACCACCCGTTTCGATGACGTATACGCTATGTGTGAGGTATCTCGCTCACATCGGTTTCAGCGTTTACTCTTCTTCCTCTTCGCCACTGGGCGGGAGTAGAACTGCGTCGATGACGTGGACAACGCCGTTGCTGGCTTCAACATCAGCTGTGACGACAGTTGCGCCATTCACAGTGACAGTGCCATCTTCGGCAATCTCGACTGTGATGCTCTCGCCGTTCAGCGTCTCGACTGCGCCGCTTTCCAGCATGTCTGATGTGACAGCCCCTTCAACCACATGATAGGTCAGGACACTCGTCAGCAATTCTTGATTAGCAACCAGATCATCGAATTCCAGACCGAGTTCTTCCAGCGCGGCGTTGAAGGCTTCGTTGGTCGGTGCGAAGACCGTCAGCTCAGCATCGCTATCGTTGAGCGTGCTGAACAGTTCAGCGCGCACGACAGCGTTTGCCAGCGTACTCAGATCAGGATTGTTGATCGCCAGCCCGCCGATGGTCAGCGTTTGTTCTTCAGCGGCTTCGGTTTCTTCGCTGGCTTCGTCAGTGCTTTCTTCGGTGCTTTCAGCTTCTTCGGTGGCTTCAGCCTCAGCTTCTTCGGTGGCTTCAGCCTCAGCTTCTTCAGTGGCTTCAGCCTCAGCTTCGCCTGCATCGGTGTCCACCTCTGCGGGTTCTTCCGGCTCGATCACGGTGTATTCAAGGCTATCCATGATTTCAGCACCTAGCGCACCGATGTTGCTCGCGGCGTAATCCGGTGTCAGTTCGATGACGACAGCATACAGCCCTTCACCAACGGTGACTAGCGTCGCGGCACCTTCTTGACCACGGCGCGGGAAGGTGATGTTGTAGCTTGCATCGCCCATCATCATGCTGGTTTCTTCACCGACGGTGTAGCCGGTGCGGGTCAAATAGAAGTCAAGTGCTTCGGTGAGGTCTTCGGTATCTTCAATGACATTGCTGAATGCATTCGGGCCGACAACGACGATGCGTTCATCTTCGTTGTTCAACGAGAAGATATCCGTTGTCTGGCTTTCCGTCAGCATGAAGGTGGTCGGATAGCCAAAGCTGAGCGTGTAGGTGTCGGTCTCTTGGGTGTAGCTCTCAAACTCGACATCCATGTCGCCCATATCTTCGGCTTCTTCAGTGGTTTCAGCGTCGGCTTCTTCGGTCGCCATATCTTCGGCTTCTTCGGTCGCCATATCTTCGGCTTCTTCAGTTGCCATATCTTCGGCTTCTTCGGTCGCCATATCTTCGGCTTCTTCAGTGGTTTCAGCATCGGCTTCTTCGGTCGCCATATCAATTGGCTCGTCGTTACCCATGTCCGTCTCCATCTCTGAGATCTGAACCGGGATTTCGACGGTGAGTTCTTCACCATTATCGAAGGACAGCGTCAATTCGACAGTGTCACCTTCTTCAAGTTCATCGGTGATGTCGATCAGCATGACGTGCAGACCACCGGGTTCGAGTACGACTGTCTCGCCAGCCGCAACAACGATGCCATCTTCCATCTCGACCATGTTGGCAACGTCGTCTTCAACGACGGTTTCGTGGATTTCGACGCTCTCTGCCGCATCGGTCGATCCACCAACGAGGGTGACATCTTCATCGCCATTATTAGTGATGCTCATGTAAGCGGCACTGTTACCAGCGAAGGCAACCCGCACGAAGCTTTCAGTTGTATCAATTTCAATTTGTGACGCTTCGGCTTCTTCAGTCGCTTCGGCATCAACTTCTTCAGTTACTTCAGCATCAACTTCTTCAGTTGCTTCAGCATCGGCTTCTTCGGTCGCTTCAGCATCAGCTTCTTCAGTTGCTTCGGCATCGGCTTCTTCAGTTGCTTCGGCATCGGCTTCTTCAGTTGCTTCAGCATCGGCTTCTTCAGTTGCTTCGGCATCAGCTTCTTCAGTTGCTTCGGCATCGGCTTCTTCAGTCGCTTCGGCATCAGCTTCTTCAGTTGCTTCGGCATCAGCTTCTTCAGTCGCTTCGGCATCGGCTTCTTCAGTTGCTTCGGCATCAGCTTCTTCAGTTGCTTCGGCATCAGCTTCTTCGGTTGCTTCAGCATCAGCTTCTTCAGTCGCTTCAGCATCGGCTTCTTCGGTTACAATTTCAGTGACTTCTTCAGTGACTTCTTCAGCAGGGGCTTCCGTCGGGGGGACAGGTGTGTTGGTCGGGCGACGGGTCGGTTCTTCAGTCGCCTCTGGGGCACACGCCACCAATAGCACAGCCAATGCAACGACAAGCGTTGCAACGGCGCGCAAATGACGATTCATCATAGGTTTTTCTCTCCTCGAATTAAATAAATAAACCACATCGTGGATGATTAGTCCGTGTCGATGTTACTTACAACTCGTATCGTACCACCATGTTAGGCATTAAACATGAGCTATAACTTACAAAAACAGCGGATTAATCTACATTTGTCTGTACAAATGCTTGTAATGTGGATAAGCTATTCACAGCAATACCTATTTTAGACCGATTAATACGTCGCAGTAAACCCGTAAGTACATCTCTCGTGCCTATCTCGACAAAGGTTTCTATACCAGCATTAATCATTTCATTCACAGATTGCGTCCAGCGGACACTGCTAATGAGTTGGGCTTCTAACTCGGTGTGAATGTCGGCGACCGTATACAGGGGCTTCACGCTGACGTTACCGATGATAGGAATCTGCGGTTCTTTGAATTCTGTCGCTTCGACTAGCTTCCCAAATTCATCCATTGCCGGTTGCATGAGGGGGGAGTGTGTCGCTACGCTGACCGCCAGCGGGATCGCCCGTTTTGCGCCATAATCTTTCGCCATATCGACAGCAGCGACGAGCGCGGTATGATCGCCACTGATGACAATTTGCCCGGGACAGTTATCGTTAGCAATGACCACTGCCTGTCCGGTTTTTGCGGTGGCTTCTTGGACAAGTTCTCCGACTTGATCCACATCGGAGCCGAGGATCGCCGCCATACCGCCGGGATGCTGATCGCCTGCCATCTTCATCAAGCGACCGCGCTCGCGCACGAGTTGTACGCCATCTTCAAAATCGAGCGCATGTGCCGCCGTCAAAGCGGTGAATTCACCAAGGCTGTGACCGGCGACGAACGCGGGCTTGGCATCGGGCAGTTCTTGTTGAATCACGCGCAAGATTGCCACGCTGACGACGTACACAGCGGGTTGTGTGATGGCGGTATCGTTCAGGACTTCTTCGGGGCCTTCGTACATGATCTGCGCGAGGTTAAAATCCGTGACGCGGTCAGCCTGCTCGATAATATCGCGCGCGACGGGGTACGCGTCGGCAATCTCTTTACCCATGCCGACCACCTGCGATCCTTGACCGGGGAACACGAATGCTGTTGTTGAATAATCCATTGGTGCTGTATCCTTTCATCTCCTCTGCATTAAAATAAAAAAATCGCGCTCATCGTAGCACGATTTTTTCTAAACGATGAGGGCTTGATTAGTCCTCAACATCAATGACGGTTTCACCATTGTACGACCCACATTTGGTGCAAACGCGGTGTGCGACGTGATAATCGCCACAGCTTTCGCAGACGACGAGGTGATTCAAGGATAGTGCGTCGTGTGCGCGACGGCGATTACGACGAGATTTTGATACTTTACGCTTTGGGAGCGGGCCCATTGCATTGCTCCTTATAGTTTACTTGATCGGTCGCATATCTGAACTTGAAAATTATATCGAGCCGTGTGCCTCGCGTAAAGATCAAATCTCAGCACTTGTCTGCCGCTCTTGCCATGCGACCCAGTATGTTTGCAATCGCTGGGCAAATTCTTCCGGCGCTTCGGCATAGATACGCATCCCCAGCACTTCGGCGGCGCGCTCAAGCTGGGCGCTGTGATAATCAATCAGCGCGTGTAATTTATACCAAGCGCCCTTGCGCGTCATGTCCATGGCTTGCATCTCGGCGTATAAAATCATCAGGTCATGTGCATCGCCCAGATAATCGGAGACTTGCTTCAACTCGATAGCATAGGGGTCTAGGATGTCTGTCCACATGGGCTTGAGGATGCGAACGTGATACCACAGATATTTGACGTTTTTACGCCACTCATGGAATAACTCAGAGTCAAGCGGGTTAGCATAGGCTTCGTGCATGTATGCCTGCCCGCGCTTATAATATTCTTCTATGCCTCCAGCGAAGATGTCGAAGCCCTGATCGTCAAATGTCCAATCGGGGATGCGTTCGCGGGCATCGTGGAGCGTCGCGATGACTTGATCGACGGTTGATCCATCTTCGGTGAAGTCTTGCTTGATCTTCTTATAGTGATAACGCAGGCGACGCTTAACGCTGTTGCCAACTTTGCGGACGGCCTTATCGTCGATGCCCGCCAGTACCTTGTTCATCGTCTCAATCTTGATGTAACTATCGCGCAGGGGGGCGAGTAAGCGACCAGCATCGCGATAGGTGACATTCTCGAATTTGTATGTCTCGCGCCCGATGTCATAACGCACGAGACGTAATACCGCCCGAATCTGCTTGAATGCCTTGCGTGCTTCGTGGATGCACGCGTCGCGATCCTCAGCATCTTTCGCCGCTAGATTATCCAGCGCCCGATTAACCTGCTCAGTGACGATGCGCCGCACGCCCTCACGCGCGGTTTCGCCTGCTTCTAAACAATATCCCATGTCTCGCTACTCCTGATTACGACTGATGTGTTAAGTGAATTTAACATATACCTAATGCTTGGGCGAGTATCAAATCCGCAGGCATACTCCCGCGACTATCACCAGATGAGTTCGAATAAAACTACAGTCGTATTCTCATATGCTTCCAAGTGTGATCAATTACAGTATGTTAGAAATATCGCGAAATACAAGCGAAAATGGTAATATCTGCGCTGGCATTTCGCCGTAAGTCCGCTGATGTCGTCGTAAAACGCCCACAACCAAACGATTATCTCTGGCGCTGGTGCAAAATTTGTGCGGGTATCTCCGTAACACATCGCGCCAATTGGGGTTTTATATTTAAAGAGTGAAAAAATTATTTCCACGAGGATTGTCATATGATGGTAAACTTGCGCTCGAAAGTGGTGGATGGTCAGCTACTGAAGTGGCTTTTTGCGGCCGGTGCCGCATGGCTCGAGCACCACAAACAGCAGGTCAATAACATGAATGTCTTCCCGGTGCCAGATGGCGACACGGGTGAAAATATGCTAGCGACGATTCGCATGGCATGTAAACAGGTTGCAGATGCACATGATGAGCATATCGGCATCGTCATGAATAAAATCGCCCATGGTGCCTTGCGTGGCGCACGCGGCAACTCTGGCACGATCTTATCGATGCTACTTGCCGGCTTCGCCAAGGCGGTGCAGGACGCCGAGCAATTGGATGCGCGTACCTTCGCCCATGCGATGAATGACGCGGTCGAACACACTTACCGCGAAGTCCGCAAGGGGATGGATCCCGTCGAAGGAACGATCTTGACTGTTGCTCGCGAATCAGCCGAAGCGCTGGTCGATCGTGCCCATACAGAAGATAACCTGAACATCTTACTGACGGAAATGATCGTCGCGGCGCGGCAATCGCTGGAGAACACGCCCAACTTACTGCCGAAGTTGAAAGAAGCCGGCGTGGTCGATTCAGGCGGGATGGGTCTGGTTTATATTCTCGAAGGCATGAAGCGCCTGACCGAAGGCAAACCGGTCAGCTATCCACAGAATGACGGACACAGCAACGGTGCATCAAACCCGGCTGTTGCCCAAAAATGGCAAGATGCGCTCGTACCGGACGAAGAAGACGGTTATGGCTACGACGTGCAGTTCCTGATGGTCGGTGAGAATCTCGACGTTGACCGTGTGCGCGCCGACATCACCGCGATGGGCTGGTCACCGCTGGTACACGGCGATGACAGCATGATTAAAGTCCATATTCACGTCTACGATCCCGGCGAACCGCTCAGTTACGCGATTAAACAGGGCGCGGAAATCAATGATATTGTGGTCGAAAATATGCAAGCGCAATATCTGGAATACATCCAAGAACGTCAAGGGCGCGAAGACCAGCAAACCGACGAAGATCCACAAATCAGCGAAGGCGTTGCCGTGATCGCTGTGGCGCGGGGCGAAGGCTTGCGCCGCTTGTTCCGTGAGTATGGCGCGGCACGCATCATCGCCGGCGGGCAAACCATGAACCCCAGCACCGAGGACTTCGTGCAGGCGATCGAATCGCTAGAGACCGATGAAATCGTGATCCTGCCGAACAACAGCAACATCATCATGGCGGCGCAACAAGCCGCCGAGATCAGCGCGAAGCAAGTGCGCGTCGTACGCTCGAAAACGATGCAACAGGGCATCGCGGCGCTGTTGTCGTATCTAGATGGGCGCGATGACGGGAGCATTGATGATGTCCATGACGCGATGCAAGAGCATCTACAGATGGTCGTCAGTGCTGAAATTACGACCGCCACCCGCGATGCGCGCGTCAACGATGTTGATGTGCAGATAGGTAAGACAATCGCCATGCTCGAAGGGCAATTGGTCGCAGCTGGCGAGAGCGTCACCGATATGGTATACGAAGTGCTGGCAGTTGCTGATGTTGACTCCTACGAACTGGTCACGTTGTTCTATGGCGAGGGTATCTCGCAACATGATGCCGAGCGTCTCGTTGATGCCTTGGCGACGATCCATCCTGATCTAGAGTTCGAGATTGTGAATGGCGGTCAACCGCTGTATCCGTATCTGATTAGTATTGAATAGTGCATGATGTCTTTGCATATCGTCATTGACAGCAGCGCACGGTTCAGCAATCCACGCCTGATAGAACAATACCCGATCACGGTGGTGCCGTATAAACTCGACATCGGCGGCAAGCATCACCGTGAAGGGATTGACATCAGCGATGATGAAGCTCTACGGCTCATCAAATCACAGACGAAACCGCCGACGGTAGTTGCCCCTAGTGTGGATGAGTACGCCGAGACCTTCACGCGTTTGTCGCGCATGTACGATAAGCTGATTTCGATTCATACCTCGCGTGAGATTACCCAGAGCTGGTATAACGCACGACAGGCGGCGCAACAGGTATCCGACTTCTGCGAAGTGGCGGTGATCGACTCGCGCTCGATTTGTGCCGGGCAGGGGATGCTCGCGCGTCTCGCAGTCGAGGCGGTGCAAGCCGGCGATACCTTCGAGCAAGTTGTGAACAAAGTACGACGCGCGGTTGAAAGATTGTACGCCGTATATTATGTTGAGACGCTGGATTACTTATACCACAACCAGATCATGACGGATGCACGCAGTATTCTGGGGACGATGTTGAAGATCAAACCCGTCGTCAGCATCGAAGATGGCGAACCGGTCATCACCGAGAAGGTGCGAACGCACACACAAGCGGTTGATCGGTTGGTCGAGTTCTTGAGCGAGTTTGAAGCGTTAAAAGATGCGATCATCATCCAAAATCGAACGCACATCACCGAACAAACACGACAATTGCAAGATCGTCTCGCGCTGGAGTTCCCGGGGCGGCACTTCCCATACGGGATGTACGGTGCCACACTCGGCGCACTACTAGGTGGCTCCGTGACGGGAGTTGTGATTTTAGAAAGTGAAATAGAGGGATTCTACGATGGCGAATATTAAAATTGTGACGGATAGTGTCAGTGATCTTCCGCAGGAATTGCTCGATAAGTGGAACATCGACGTGATTCCCTGCTCTGTGACCTATGGTGGCGAGACTTACAACGACGATGGCGAAGAACTCGATCGTACTGATTTTTACCAGACGATCGAACGCACGAAAGAAGTGCCGACAACTGCCGCCCCGCCGATCGCACTGGCGCAGGAGATGCTAGAGAATGCGCTCAGCGGACACGATCATGTAGTGTCGATCCACGTTGCCGAGTCGCTCAGTAGTACCTATAACAACGTCCTCAACGCCTCTAAGAGCGATGGACTCAACGGCAAAGTGACGGTGCTGGATAGCGAAACGCTGAGTATGGGCATTGGCTGGCAAGTGCTGGTCGCCGCCGAAGTCGCCGAGCAAACGGGCGATCTCGATACGGTCGTGCGTGCGGTCAACGCGGCGAAGAAAAACCAGATGCTCTATGCCGCAATCTACACGATGGACTTCTTGCGGCGAAGCGGGCGCGTCAACAGTGTGGTGGCGAGTATCGGTTCGCTCTTGCAGATCAAGCCGATTTTGCAAGTGTTTGAAAATGGTGACGTGCAATCGACACACCGCGTTCGCACGTTCAAAAAAGCAAAAGCTAAGCTGACTGATTTACTCAAAGAAGAAGGCGAACTCGATCGACTGGCGATCATCCATACGCAAAACGAAGCCGCCGCGCAAGAATTCTTAGACGAGCATCGGGCGCTGATGCCCGATGATGTCATCATTACCGAAGTCGGCCCGACACTGGGTACGCATATCGGCTTGAAGTCCTTGGGCTTTGTCTCGCTCAAGAAAGCGTGGCGCGACTATTGAGCGCGGCGCACGCTGTCTCTGGTTGATGTTGTCGCAGGGATGATCACAGCGATCGTCCCCGGCTGTTATACGGATGCACGTTGATAGTCGTTCTTGACCTTTATAACCCCCTCTCTTGCTTCTTGATAGCAACTTTAACGCTTTCTGTACGAATTTTCACAGTATATCAACACAAAATGACGTATAATTAACCTATGTTTAAACGCAGGGAATTGATGCTTATGTCACAACAACTCGCCGATTTCTTACGGCGCATCCCCCAATCCAACCAGAATGCACAGGCACTCGCTTCGCTCGCAGATGGTCTCGATGTATCGCTGTTGCAGGGTTATATCCTCATGTTGAAGACAATCGGTCTCGTTAAGATCGATGCTCATAATCAGATTCAAGCGACATCGCAGACCGCTAAATATACGCTCAATAGTCTGGCATCATATGTCGAGGCAGATTTACGCTGGATTGACGACTGGAAAACACGCGGAGTCTATCGCTTAGATGAGCGCGACCCCTTGCAAAATGGCGCGACTCTGCTCCATGCGCTGGATCGTCGTCGCGCACATCAACTGACGAATCCGCCTCCGTCGCGCCACGAGAAGGTCGCACAGGTGCTCATCAAGCGTGTGAACCCACATACCGGCGTGCCGGAGTTGCTGTTTCAGTATGATCACAACGCGAGCCAATATCAGTTAATCGGCGGGCGGCATGGCGATAAAGACCGCGATTTGCTGACGACCATGATCCGCGAAATCGAAGAAGAACTCGCTGATACCTTGCGCTATCAGGTCGATTATGATCTGACTTTAGTTGTCGATGCGCTCTCACCACCGGCGACCTTATCGCCGACTTTCGGCGCGTTGACGGCGTATTCCTTCTGGATTTATCACATGACGGCACTCGATGTGCATGATTTGCACTTGCAACCAGACGATTGCTGGGCGCGGATTGACGATGTGCTGGCGGGCTATGTTGTCGGGCCGGATGGTCAGCATGTGGCGTTTGATCGTGCCGATATGTACACGCTGATGGATGCCGCGCTTGACGGCGGTTTAGCGAGCTTGCCGGATAGCTTCCGTTCGTGAGATGTGCCCAAACGAGACCTGTTCACACTCTTGGCACAAATCATGCGGTCTGCGTTATACTCATGTTTGTGTGACACTTGACGAACACAAGAGAACGGGGACATTATGGTTGACATGGCTGGCACTAGCCCGTTGAGTCGGGATATTAAGCTATTGGGTGGCTTGCTCGGCGTAATCTTGACCGAGCAACACGGGCAAGCGGCGTTCGATCTCGTTGAGGACGTGCGCCGTACAGCTAAAGCTCGTCGCAAGCATGTGGTCGGCGCGGCGGATAAATTAGAGCGCGTCATCAGCGCGACTACGCTCGAACAGAAGCATATCCTGATCAAAGCCTTCAGCAATTATCTACAATTGATCAACATCACGGAAGATCAACAAAGAATTCGCGTCCTGCGTGCGCGCGAAGATCGCCAGCACCTGCGCGAGTCGATCGCGATGGCTATTGCTAGCCTCAAGGCGCAGGGCATTGACGAAACTGCTATGCGTCAGATTCTCAACCAACTGCGAATTCGTCTAGTTCTGACCGCTCATCCGTCCGAGGCGAAGCGTAAAGAAGTGCTGGTGAAACTGCGTTACATCACCGAGATGATGGAACGCATCGAGCGCGAGCGCATGACGACCGCCGAACGGGCAGACATCGAAGAGCAACTCGCCGCCGAGATCGAAGAACTGTGGCAAACGCGCCCGATTCGCGCTAAGCAGACGACGGTCATGGACGAAGTTGATTTTGGCTTATACTTCATCACGAACACGATCATGGATGTGACAGTCGATATTTATCAGGCTTTACGTCAGACGCTTGAAGAACACTACCCTGCTGGCGATTGGACGACTCTGCCCTCGATTTTGCGCTATGCCTCGTGGATTGGTGGCGATCGCGATGGCAATCCGAACGTGACGACCGACATCACCATGCGTGCGCTAGAGCGCCTGCGACAATATGCACGGCGCGTCTATCAAGCGGATGTCGATTACCTGCGCGAGCATCTGACACAGGCGGCGGATTACGACGTATTAGGCATCGAGCCGAGCGACGATTACCCCTACGAACCGTATCGCCAGTTCATGCACCTGATTTATCAAAAGCTGGACGAGAACGCATATCCCAATAGTGAGGACTTGCTGAACGATTTGCGCCACGTATACGATAGCCTGCGCGATAATCGATCGCAACGAGTGGCGAAGAACGTCCTCTATCGCTTGATGATGAAAGTTAAGATTTTTGGCTTGCATCTCGCCCCCTTAGAAGTGCGCGAGGACGCGGGCTTGCACGCACAGGCAATCCACGAGTTATTCCATGAGTACGACATCTGCGCGGATTATCTCGGCGCGCCCGAGAGCGAGAAACAACGCTTGTTAACGCAGGAAATCGCCAATGACCGCCCGCTGTTTCCGAAAGCGACACAGATTGATAACTTCAGCCCGACCACCCAGCGTATTGTACGCACATGGCAGATGATCAAAGACAGTCACTTGCAGTATGGCACCCATGCGATTGACACTGTCATCGCTAGCATGAGCAAGCATCCCAGCGATGTCCTCGCGATGTTGATGCTCGCTAGCGAAGCCGGAATTGCCGATGATGTGCTGGTCGTGCCCCTGTTTGAAACGATCGCGGACTTACAGAACGCCTCCGATGTTATGACGACGCTCTTCGCCAATGAGGCCTACCGCGCTTATCTCGCCAAACATGCCAACGGGCGTGGACTGCGCCAGCAGATCATGATCGGTTACTCCGACAGCAACAAAGACGGTGGGTATCTGGCATCAAACTGGAATTTGTTCGCGGCGCAAGAGACGCTCACCGAGACTTGTCTTGAGCAAGGCGTGAATCTGGAATTATTTCACGGGCGCGGCGGCAGTATCGGGCGTGGCGGCGGCCCCACCAATCGCGCTATTCGCTCGCAACCGCCGCGATCTCTGCGTGGCGGCATCAAGATTACTGAACAGGGCGAAGTGATCGCTTATCGTTATAGCAATCGCGCCATTGCTCAGCGTCATCTACAACAGGTCTTCCACGCGATGTTGCTCTCCCTCAGTACGGATGAGCATTTGCAGATTCAACCGGCATGGCGCGATGCAATGAATCAACTCTCGGAATATGGGCGTGTGGCGTATCGTCAATTCGTCTATGAGACGGACGGCTTTCTCGACTACTGGCAAGCCGCAACCCCTATCAACGAATTATCACAATTGCGGATTTCATCGCGTCCGGCGAAGCGCAAAGCACAGGGCGGCTTCGCGGCGATGCGCGCCATTCCGTGGATGTTCTCGTGGATGCAGAGTCGGGCGATTATCCCCAGCTGGTACGGCATCGGTACGGCGTTCACGACATTCTGTCATGAGACGGACGATGGCTTAGCGCTGTTGCAGACGATGTATCAGGAGTGGTCGTTCTTCCATGCGATTATCGACAACGCGCAACTGGATGTCGCTAAAGCCGATATGGATATTGCCGCGCTCTATGCGACACTGGTCAACGACGAGGCCCTGCGCGAGCGCATGTATCAGCGTATCAGAGATGAGCATGATCGTACCTATCGCATCCTGTGCGACATCACCCAGCAACCGATGCTTCTCGAAGATATGTCTGCCATTCAAACGTCGATCGAGCGGCGCAACCCGTATGTTGATCCCCTCAATTATGTGCAGGTGGCTTTACTGCGAGAGTTGCGCCAGCTACAAGAAGGGACACCCGCCTATAATGACGTGCTGGAAGCCGTTCTCGGCACGATCAACGGGATTGCGGCGGGCATGAAAACCACTGGCTAGCCCTGATAACTGGCGCATATTGCATACTGTGCGCTCTCACTATCTGATGAACGTCGCTAGTCGGCGTTCTCGTCCTCGTCCTTATTCGCCTCTTCTGCAATGGATAGGGCGTACATGCCGCTGGTCGTGCCGGCTTCGCCTTGATAGCGGGTGGCGACGATGATGTAATCGCCATCTGCTGGTAAGGTCACGTTATCCAGCTTCGCATTGAGCGAATTGTTGAAGTCGTCATTCTCGGCGATCACCGTGCGGCTTGCGCGTTCGATCAAGAGCAAATACGGGTCGAGATCACCGTCAATGCGCTCCATGCTGATTGTCACCTGCATATTGGCTGTGCCGTTGAAGACATACCCCCGCGCAAAATCAGCATCGCTGATGCTATCCTGCACGCGATCAACGTGCGCCAGCGGCTCAAGGTAAATATCATTCGCGGCATCGTAGTTAATCGCCGCACTGCGCGTGTAATCCAGCGTGAAGCCGCCCATCTCCTCAGCAATCACACGAATTTGATAATCACCGGCATTCTCAACGATGAACTCGCCGAAAATCTCGCCTTCGTCGGTTTCACTCAGTAAAGTCGCGCCATCCGATCGCTGTAAGTCGATGGTCACCACCCCATCCGCTCTGACGCTGAGCAGAATTTCATCGTTCGCCTGCGCCGAGAAGCGATAGACGCGAATCGGCACATCGGCACTCAGAGTCGCCTCTTCTGCATAAAGATACTGTGTGCCAATGTCGATGGTGACCGATGCCGGAGTCGGTGAGGGGGTGACTGTCGGCGTGTTGGTTGCGGTGGCAGTCGGTGTGGTGGTGGCGGTGGCGGTGTGCGTCGGCGAGGGGGTAATTGTCGGCGTGTTGGTTGGTGTTTGCGTGTCGATGCGTGTCGGCACGATCGCACCCTGCAAGGTCGCCGTCGGCGATACATCCGACTCGCCAATGCCGCAAGCAGTCAACACCCATAGCCCTATGATCCCGAATACAATCACCCGTTTCATCTGTGACCTTGTCTCCTTCTGCGATTAAAGCAAAACACCCCACTATTGTAGGGTGCTTTGGATATTTTGGCGAATGCTAATTCGACGAATTTGATTGTACGGGGGACGATTTCGCCCCTTTTGCGCCTTTGATACCGCGTCCCGCCGCCACGTTGACCAGATTGGTCTGATAATCGTACATGTTGCGGCGTTTGTCGGCGTGGGCACGCCGCGCATAATCTACCAGCTTATCGACCACATCGCGATCGTGTATACCGGTCTCGCGCCAGAGATAAAACGACAGCGAGCCGGGCATCGTGTTCAGTTCATTCAGGTAAATTGTGCCTTGTTCCGGTCGTACCAGAAAGTCAATACGCACGATGCCGCGTCCATCAACTGCTGTGAACGCCTGCCGCGCAATCGCCTGAATATCTTGTGCGAGGGTATCGTCAATCGGTGCGGGTATGATACGATCGGCGCTTTTCATGCCTTCGTTCCCGCTGAGATACTTATCTTCAAACGCGAGAAAATCCCCCCATGAGAGCGGTTGCTCCAACACCGAGACCTGTAGCTCATCGCCATAGCCCATCACAGCACAGTTGATCTCGACACCATCGGTGATGCCCGTCTCGACCAGTATGCGGCGGTCGAAATTGGCGGCAATATCGATGCCGGCACGTAACAAGGATGCGTCATCGGCGCGAGTGACACCGATGCTTGAGCCGAGTGTCGCCGGCTTGATGAATACCGGATAGTCTAACTGTGTCTCAATGCGCTCAACCACGCCATCGGCATCGGTCAGCCAATCTTCACGATGAAATGCCACGCCATCCACGACATCAATCCCGTGCTGACGCAGGACGTGCTTGGTCATGATCTTGTCGTTGGTCAGGGCACTGCCAAGCGTCGCAAAACCGACATACGGAATATCGGCGAGTTCAAACAAGCCCTGTAACGTGCCATCTTCCCCGTGCGACCCATGAATCGCCGGAAATGCCAGATCAAGCCGGATGATCTCGCTCTTGCTGAAGCGACCTGCAAGCGGGTTGACGATCAAGCCATGATGCCGCACGTCGGGCGATAAAATCGCCGCGTGCACGTCAGCATGATCGAGGATGGTATCTTCTTTGAAGTTGTCGATATTGCGGAGTGGGTCGCCCGTATACCACTTACCATCGCGGCTAATATATACCGGCACTACCTGATAGCGCCTGTCGTCGAAGGCGTGCATAATCTGCTGAGCCGTGACGATGCTCACATCATGCTCGACACTGCGCCCGCCGAAGATCACCGCTACTGTCATCTGTCGTCTATTTGCCATAGGTCACCCCCGTGATTTACGTGTATCTCTTATCTCGCATCAACTTGTCAGCCTACCGTGCGGGCCTGCGCTCTGCAAAGGCTTTATTCTTCATCGTCAGGTAACAGCGGCTTGATAACCACTTTTTCGATGCGCTTATCCTGCATCTTGTTGACTTCAAAGCGGAAGTCGCTCCATTCAAAGTGATCGCCGACTTGCGGAATACGTCCGAGGCGCGTCATCGTGAAGCCCGCCAATACATGGTAATCGCGCTGTTCGTCTGCCGGAATTTCTAGATCCGCGAGTAGACGTTGTAAATCGTCAATCGCTAGATTGCCATCGACAATGAACGACCCGTCGCTCTGTTGCTTGGCTTC